>NZ_JBIMJQ010000011.1:0-59520 GCF_043674215.1 Streptococcus sp. A22 | reverse complement strand
CATCAAAAATGAGAGAACGAATTTCGTCCTCTCTAGGTGTTAGCTTTTCATCTACCCACTACAGTTGACAAAGAGCCAATTTTTCATGTTATGATTAGAGTTCTGTTTCCGAAGTCTGGTCTTCTTCAACTGCTTCGACAACTGATTCTATTACGACGTCCGCAATGTCCATTTCAATATCTTCAGACACAATCACTGCATCTTCGACATCTTCTTCATCAACTGTTGGCGCATGGACTGTCTTAGACTTGATTGATTCAAACAAATCCTTAGACTTCTCTTTGCCTGTCTGCACCAGGTCCTCGACCGTCAATTCACCTGTTTCCAGTTGAGACTTGACCTCTGTAAATTTATCCGTAGCTTGCTTGCCCAAATCCTGAGCCTTAGAGACTATGTCGGCATTGATTTCTTCATGGTTTTCCTTGTAGTCATTAGCAAAAGAAATCACCTTATCCTTTACTGCCTTCCCTGTTTTGGTGGCCAGAAAAGCTGCTGCTGCCGCTCCACCTGCTGCACCCAGCAAGAGGCTTGTGACGATACTAGATTTTTTTACCATTTTTTGCTCCTTTCTTTCCTAAGAGAGATGATACTGTTGTAAGGGCAGAGAGGGCTCCGCCTGCTTTAGCCGTTGATTTGCCCGCTGACTTGGCCTTGACTGTCAAATCACGCGCCGAGGCATTGAGGTCGGACACTGAAGTCGACAAGTCTGCCACTGCCACAAAGAGCGGGTCGAGAGTTGACACCTTGCCATTGACATCGTCGACCAGGACATTAGTCTTGGCTAGGATTTCATTGGCCTGAAAGAGGGTCACATTGACATCACTGGTCAAGACCTTAATGGTTTGCTGGGCCTCATCTGTCACCTTGCCGACTTTTTGCAGGAGCAGGACCAGGTAGATAGCCACTGCCGCAATGGACAAGGCAATGATCAATACTGAAATTTCGATTAACATATATTCTCCTTTTTAGGATTGATAATAGGGAACTGTGGATTTTCTTCTCCGCACCAGGACCATGCTGATACCGACTAGGATAAGTAGTCCCGACAGCCATTGGGACACTCGAATGCCAAAGAACATGAGACTGTCTGTCCGCATGCCTTCAATCAAGAGACGACCGCAGCCATACCAGATCAGGTAAAAGGTGGTGATTTCTCCCTGCTTGAGGAATTTCGGTCTTCTGCGCAAGACACAGATGAGAGCAAAACCAAGGATATTCCAGACAGATTCAAAGAGGAAGGTCGGCTGGCGATAGGCACCATCGATAAACATCTGGTCTCGGATAAAGCTTGGTAGGTAGTCCAAGTTGGCTACCTCTGCACCATAGGCCTCCTGGTTAAAGAAATTGCCCCAGCGGCCAATAGCCTGTGCCAGCATAACCGATGGTGCTACCACATCCAGGAAGTCCAGGGTCTCGATAAACCGGTATCTGGTAAAGAAATAGAGGACCAAGGCACCAGTTATCAGACCACCATAGATAGCAATCCCACCATTCCAAATGGCAATGACATCCAGCAAGTTGTCCTTATACTGGTCCCAGGAAAAGACGACATAGTAAATGCGAGCCCCGATGATTGAAATAGGAAAAGCCCAGAGGATAAAATCCAGGATATCATCTGAAGAAATTTTCTTTCTAGGTGCCTCTTTCGATGCCAAATACACACCTAGAATCAAGCCTATCAAAATACAGATTGCATACCAGCGGATCTCCAGAGGCCCTAATTGAATAGCAATTGGCCCCATACTAGACCTCTTCCTTGTTTGTTTCAATCAAGTTGGTCAAGCGTTCTTCAAACATCTTGGTCGCATCAAAGCCCATCTGCTTGGCACGGTAGTTCATAGCAGCTGCTTCAATCACGACAGAGATGTTTCGACCAGTTTTGACAGGGATACGGATTTGCGGAATTTCAACACCTGCAATCTCGATGGTGTCGCCTGAATTGCCCAGACGGTCAAAGACCTTGCCTGTTTCATAATTTTCCAGATAAACCGCCAACTGAACCTCTGATGAATCCTTAACGGCACTCGCACCATAGAGACTCATGATATCAATGATACCGACCCCACGGATTTCCAATAGGTGGCGCAGAATTTCTGCTGGCTCACCCCACAGAGTCACATCATCCTTAGCAAAAATATCCACACGGTCATCCGCTACCAGGCGATGACCACGCTTAACCAATTCCAAACCAGTTTCACTCTTACCGATACCAGAATCTCCCTGGATGAGAACACCCATGCCATAAATATCCATGAGAACTCCGTGAACACTGGTCCGTTGGGCCAAACGACTATCTAGGAAAGAAGATAATTCCCCAGACAAACGACTGGTCGCTGTCTTGCTACGGCAGATCGCAATTTTCTTTTCCTTGGCCGCCTTGTACATCTCCTCAGGAATTTCCAAATCACGGGCTACGATAATCACCGGCGTTTCCGGCTGAAACATCTGCGATAGGACCTGATAGCGGTTATGGGCTGTCATGGCCATCATATAAGACCACTCCTTCATCCCCATGAGCTGAATCCGCTCTGGAGCGTAATAGTCAAAATAGCCCGTCATCTCCAAGCCTGGACGCGTAATATCAGCTGTTGTAATTTCCTTGCGCAACAACTCTTCTGTACTATACGCAGGCTCAATCCGCAGATTATCTACCAAATCTTTTACATATACTGTCATGCATTCCCTCTCTTTCGCTTCTGAAATTGTATCCACAAGTACGGTACCTTTAAATAAGAAATCGTTTTCTCACATCAAAGCCGTTTTTACTGCAATACTGACTGTATTTCGAGAAAAACAAGCCTTATCTCAGGTACCGAGCTGTGAATACGGTTCTCAGTATATTATACCATAAGCAACACTAATTGGTAACAAATAAGAAAAAGTTTGGAAGAAAGCTCCCAAACCCTGTTCTTAAAACCAGTTTTTCCGAATTTTTTCAGCATCCTTGATTTTTCGTGGACCCATTCCATAACGCTCAGCATCCTGCTCTTCCTTGTAGGGAAGAAAATAGGCACCTGCTATATAGAGGACCAAGGTTAGCAAGGAGGCTCTACCGATCAATAGACTGGCTAAGAATAAGCCACGAACCAGCCAGACTTCCCAGCCCAGCTTGTGGGCTAGGCCAGCCAGTACACCAGCTAAGACTTTTCCCTGTTTGCATTTATATAATTCAATCGACATCCTTTATTCCTTTCACATAAAAGGCACTTTGACCAGTCTGAGCGCGGATATAGAGCACATCATCGCCTGATTTCTCAAATCGGTAGGGACTGATTTTTTTCCGGCGATTGACTCGAATTTGTCCAGTCTCCGATTCAATTTTCCCTTGAATTCCTTGCCCCTTTCCAGCCTGCAATATCAAGGGTGCTTGATCCAGCTGGACATAGAGATGTTGGGCATAACCACCACATGTGTTCAAACGGATATCCTGTTGTTTTTTATCCTTCGAACTTCGGATGGAAATGTCTTCAAAAGGCAGGTAATCCAAGCGGGCATCTGCCTGACCTAGGTCCAGGTCAAAGACCGACATCCAGCGCTGAGGCAAGCTAATAGTCAGTTTGCAGGGCAGACTACTAGAAAAATAGAGACCCTTTTTCTCCACATAGAGCTGGGGGAGTTTTTCCTCAGGTGCATTTTCTTGATAGATAATCTCAAGGCCCACCTGGTCCGTCTTGGATTGGGTCACGGTCAAACGCCCTGCTAGGATATTGAGAAAAAGAGATTCGATTCCGTCAAAGCTATATTCTTGCTTGCGCTTATTGGAAGAAAACACCTTGAGATTGGGCAGACTAAAGCTCAATTTAGCTTTTTCATCCTCCAAGAGAAATTCCGGCTGTTGGTCTAATTCCAGAAACAGAGCCCGTGCTTCTGCCTTGGTTAGCACTCCCTTTTCATATAGTTCTATCAAGCGTTCTTCTTGTGTTCGTGACATTCCATCCACCTCAATTCTCTTCTAGTATAGCATATAAAAGCAGAAAAGAATCAGCCCGAAGACTGATTCTATCATTTACTATTTCCAGCTCCAAAAGATAATGGCTACTACTAAAAACAAGACATAGATAGCTGCAAAGAGGATAAAGCTTTTCACAGCTTCGATAAAGGTTTCTCCCTTAACCTGCTTTTTCAGGAATCTCTTCAAACTCTTGTAGGCAGGAATGATTCCAAGTAGACCGAGCAAGGCCCAGATTGGCAAAAATCCTGTCAGGCAATAAATCAACCAGAGCAACCATGGCAGACTAGCAAGAGTAAAATAAAGTTGAAGCGCATGTTTCTTTCCAATGTAATAGACCAAGGTATAGCGGTGGTTGCGGATATCCTCTTTCAGATCGCAGGTGTTATTGGCCAGCATGATATTGGCAATCAAGGTCACCAAGGGCAAGGACATGAAGAGAATTTCCAAAACCTTAATCCAATCAACTTGCAAGCTCAGCCATTGCCCATCCAAACGAGCAAGTAGAAGACTGTCAGGCGCCTGGATAAAGACAGCTAGGAAGAAAATCCCCAACCCCATGGTCACTCCAGAAAACACCTCGCCCAGCGGCATGCGGGAAAGCGGAATGGGACCGAAGGTGTAGAAAATCCCAATCAAAAAACAAACAGCCCCCATAGGCAAGAGCAACCAGCTGGTCTGCCAAACTAAGATAAGGGAAACCAGGCTTGAAAAGACCAGCAGACCGAGGACGATGCCAATCATCTGCTTGAAATCAAGGGCAAACTTTCCGATAACATTGCTCTCTTGACGATAAACCTCGTCCTTGGCCTTGTGAAAATCCATGCTGTTGTTAATAGCAGTTGTGCACATGTCAAAGCTAAGGACAGCCAGGACAAAGAGCAGGGTGTTGAGCCAATTGAAGGTTTGGTAGCGGTAGAAAGCCCAAAGAATGCCGATGGTCATAGGAAAGACACTGGCAACCTTGGTTTTTAGCTCTACAAATTCTAGGAATACGGGCAAGGTTAGCCCTTTTTTACTATTAGTTGACAAGATGATACTCCTCGTTGCTTAGTTCAAATGAATCTTTTAAACCATCACTGACATGAACTCCCTGGTCTTTATCAATGAAAACAGCCTCGACACCTTCCTGTTGATTGATAAAATCAAGCCCCTTTTCCACTCCTAAAAGGAAGAGGGTTGTCGATAGGGCATCACCCTGCATAGACGATTGCGAAAAGACTGTAACACCAGAGATATCATTTTCCACAGGATAACCAGTCTTGGGATCAAGGATATGGTGGTATTTGAGCCCATCCACCTCGACATAGCGCTCATAGATGCCGGACGTCACGACAGAATCGTGAGTGCCAGGGACAGAGCCTACGGTAGCTCCACGAACTTCATCAGGGTCTTGCACGCCGACATTCCAGCCATCTTGACTAGAAGGCGAATCCCCCATAACCACTACGTTACCACCCAGATTGATGATAGCCGTCGTGATAGCTTTGCTGGCAAAGAGTTCCCGTACTTTATCGGCGATATAGCCCTTGGAAATAGCCCCCAGCTCCAGGGTCATCCCCTCCTCAATAAAGACTGTCTTTTTCTCCTTGTCTAGCTGGATCTTTTTATAGTCAATAAATGGCAGAGCTGCTTTGATTTCCTCGTCCGAAGGCTTGCGGGAATCTGGATCTCCAATTTTCCAGAGATTGCTGACGGCACCAATAGATACATCAAAGAGGCCGTCGCTTTCCTTGCCCATCTCAAGAGCAGTTTCCAGAACCTCAAAGGTCCTCTCATCAACGACAACCGGCTCTTTCCCAGCCGCTTGATTGATACGGTAGACATCTGATCCCTCAAGGTTGGTCGATAGTAGACCTTCCATTTCCTTGATATAGGCAACAGCCCGATCCATGACCTCTTCCTGACCTTCATGGTAGATACTGAGCTGGACCACGGTGTGGAGCAGACTTTCGCTACGGGTCAAGGGACTTTTGATGACAGGCAGGGCTTCTTCTTTCTTGCCACAAGCGACTAATAGAATCAGCACAAGACTCAAACAGAGCCATCTTAGCGCTTTTTTCATAGATTATCCTCTCTAAACAGAAAACACAGTAGGCTGGCTACCGTGTTTCCCTCTTGTTTTTGAATAGATTATTCAAATGTCAATTTTACTGTTTCAGTATTTCCTTCTTCAGCAGCTTTCAAGAGCTCTTCAACTGATTTCTTGAAGTTTTCAGAAGTATTAGTCGCACCAGATACAACTTCTACATCTGCGCTTTGAGCTGCAAGAAGTTCTTCGTCAAGCTTGTCAGTTGCATCTTTAGATGAGATACCTGATTTTGCTTCCATGTTTTTATTGTACTCTTCGTCT
Organism: Streptococcus sp. A22; assembly: GCF_043674215.1. Classification (NCBI taxonomy): domain Bacteria; kingdom Bacillati; phylum Bacillota; class Bacilli; order Lactobacillales; family Streptococcaceae; genus Streptococcus; species Streptococcus sp. A22. Next base: position 53,218 of record NZ_JBIMJQ010000011.1, on the reverse strand, counting down.
TCAGACTTCAAAGCACCGTCAGCATTTTCATAGTCAGCTGTTGAAGCAGTGATTTTACCATCCTTGATAGTAATTTCATGTACAAACTTCCAACCGCGCTCATCGAAATCAGACTCAGCTTTGTAAGTACCATCTTTCCAAGTTGCTGTTGCAGTTGCTTCAGAAGCTGCAGTTTCAGCAGAAGAAGCTGTTGTTGCTGCTTCTTCTTTAGCACCACATGCTACCAAAGTAAGGGCTGCACCAAGAACCAAGACACTTTTCAACATCCATTTTGTTGATCTCATATAAATACTCCTTTGGAATTATTTGTTTTTCTTATATTATGATATAACTTTTTTCCAAAAATGTCTAGTGTTTTTAGAAATATTTGTGAAAGAAATCACCCAAAAAAGCGTTTACCGAGTCTGCAACCTGTGGAGAAAGCTTTCTCAAATGCCTAGAGGACCTGTCCAGATACTGGTTTAGGATTATCTCCGTACGCTCAAGAGCAGACGTAGCTAGAATTTTTTGGTGCAAGTCTGTCAACTTTTCAGGACTAGATTCATTGACCAACTCCTCGAAATCAGCAGCCAGGTCTTCATTGTCTTGTAAAGCTAACAACAGGGGAAGGGTATAAATACCATTTTGGACATCCTGCAAGCCTGGCTTGCCAGACTCTGACAAATCTAGTTTGTAGTCAATCAAATCATCACGAATTTGAAAGGCCATTCCCAAATCACGGCCTGCTCGATAGGCCTGGCGTGCATGACGCAAGGACTGTCCAGGATAGAAGAGGCCCAATTGATAGGCATATCCGAATAAACTAGCCGTTTTCCCTTGAATTTGCTTTAAATAAGCCCTTGGCGTCATGTTCACATTATAGGCATTCAGGAGTTGCTCCAGCTCACCCCTCAAAATCCATTCGACGATTTTATGGTGAGCCAGGTGAACGTCTTTTTCTTCAAGGTCCAATTGCCGGAGCCCCTGGGCCAAGAGACGACCTGCATAGGCCAAGAGATAATCTCCTGCATAAATAGCAATACGATTGGAAAATTGAATATGGGCAGCCTGGATACCTCTACGGTAGTCAGCCTGGTCAATCACATCATCATGAATGAGGGTCGCCAAATGCAGAACCTCCAGATGAGCAGCAAAATAGAGCTTGGCAGGAACTATCTGGCCTTCAGTCTCCCTGGCTAAAAAAAGGCAAAGACCTGCCCTGAGGTATTTACCAGGAGCATCGATGTACTGATCAATTTTCTCTTTTACATCAGGGTGCAAGACTACCATCTCAGATTTGATGATAGCCTTGACCTGCTCTAATCCAGCTTCAACCTCAGGATAGGCCTTCCAAATTTCATGTACCACTAGTTCTTATTTGTCCTTTATTTTTTGTCATTCTTACGATAAATATGCTTGGGTCTACCATAGACGAGCTTATCAAGGAAGCGACCCAACCATGGCATAATCCAGTAGTCCAAACCAAAGGCACGACCGGCACCGTTCATGAGCGAGATTGCCGCCGGGATGAACCAGATGTTAACCCAGTAGAACATACCAGACAAGCTAAACATGATAACGAACATAACTGTGATGGCAGATACCAACCATACAAAGGCACCACCAATCAAAGCCAAACCGATACCGATTTCGGTGATAGTCATGAATTTCTGCATGAAGAGAGCAACTTCTTGGTTAGGCATCATAAATTCCATAATTGACGCAAACCAATCTGGCATTGATTCCAAGACCGTCATCGGTGTTTCACCATAAGCATAGCTGAGACCAAAGATTGGATCTGCCATTTCTGCTACTGCTTCAGACGCTCCAGATACAGCTTCTGCAGCCGATGCCCCAGAAACAGGATCTGCCAACCATGGGAATGGGAAGACAACTTGATCACCGAACCATGAAGTCGTACCGAAAAGACCAAAGGCCTTTTTCACACCCTCATAAAGCCAAACTGAACCGTAGAGCAGGCGCATTGGTAGAGACCAAAGGAGATTGCCCTTACCAGAAGTATGGCCACCGAAGATATTACGCTTGTTCTGAATATCAAAGAATTCATGACGAACATAGGCACCCATGTAGAAGAAGCTACGGATGGTAAAGAAGTAGAGCAAGTTGACCATGTGTTTGACAGCCATAGCCAGGAAACCTGACATGTGGTACTTGTCCATCAAGAAGGCTACGCCATAACGGGCACCGATAGATACCATGAAGCCGTCGTATTTACCTTTGTAGGCATGTTTTTCGCCACCCTTAATGGCTGCAACGATATTGCTTGCAGCTGTGTGACCTGTCTGCTCAGCAGCCTGTACGATTTGCGGTGTTGGCTTGCCTTCGCTTTCTTCAAAGTAAACCAAGTCACCGGCAACATAGACGTTCTCACGGCCTTTTGCTTCCATGTACTCGTTTGCAACCAGACGTCCTGCACGCGCACGTTCAATTCCGAACTCTGCAGCGTCTGTGTTGGCTTGAACACCGGCTGTCCAGATAGAGGTGTAGGTCGGAATTTGGCGACCTGATGACAGGGTCAGGCTGTCTTCTTGTACGCTAGCAACACCGTCACCGAGAACCAATTCAACACCTTTTTTCTCAAGGTATTTCTTAGCCTTAACTTGTTCTTTCTCAGTCACCATGGCCAAGATATTTGGCATTGCCTCAACAACCTTGAGCGAGAATTCTTTTGGATCAAGCTTGAACTCACGGGCCAGGATTGGTACCCAGTCAATAAGCTCACCAATCATTTCAATACCAGTGAAACCTGCACCGATAACAGTGAAGGTCAAGAGGGCGCGACGTTTTGCCTCATCATGCTCACGCATGGCACGGTAGCAGGCATCCACCATGTGATCGTGCAAGCGCTCTGCCGCTTCAATTGACCAGAGGGTGAATCCATGCTCTTTAACACCTTTAACACCGAAGTCATTGGCCTCGCCCCCCATAGCCAGCAAGAGATAGTCAAAGTCCAAGGTCTGGTGCTCAGCAATGACCTGTTTCTTATCATAGTCGATTTCCAAAACCTTATCAGTTACCAAGTCAACCTTAGGATACTTGGCAAAAATGCGTTGTAAATCATACTTAATCGCATTAGGTTCTACACGACCAGCAGCCACCTCATGGAGCTCTGTCATATAGGTATGGAAGGAATTCTTATCAATCAGGGTAACGGTTACATCCGAGTCCTTTTTAAATGTCTTTCCGAGCAAACGTGCTGCTGCAATCCCTGCATAACCAGCACCAACAATCACAATATTTTTCGTCACAGTGTGTCCTCCTTGTGAAAATAGAAACGATTTACATTAGATTATTATATACTTTTATAGAAGAAAATTCAAGCCCCTATTTCAATAACTAGTAATATCTATGAGGAAGCTTGCCAGATTGAGAAAAAAAAAGTAAGATAGAATGATAAGAATAGACACGAGTCAATCTGTTGAAAGGAGGCGAGAACTGGTGAACCGGAAACAACAAACCTTAAATTTTATCACCATGCTGGCAGCTCAGGCTGTGGTCATTTCGCTCATTGAGCGCTTGATCACACCTCCTTTTGCCTTTGCGCCGGGTGCCAAGCTAGGGCTGGGAAATCTCATTAGCCTGATTGCCATTTTCACCCTTCCTACCAAAGACAGCTTAAAGGTTGTGGGCCTTCGCCTGCTGATTGCTACCTTTCTAGGCGGCACTTTTTCTACCTTTCTCTACAGTTTTGCTGGAGTCACCCTAAGCTATCTTGGTATGCTCGCCTCAAAGCAACTGGGACCTAAACGGGTCAGCCCTATCGGCATCTCCATACTGGGGGGCATGCTCCACAATCTGGGACAACTGCTTGTCTTTGCCAGCATCGCTCGTTCCTTCTACGTTTTAAACTACCTGCCGATTTTATCAATTACCGGCATCCTGTCTGGTCTACTGGTCGGCCTTGCTGCGACCTACCTACTAGAAAAGGTCGGACCGCTCCACCATTACCACAAACAAATCCTGGCCCAATGGAAATAGGCATGCCTTATTTCTAAGAAGGTGGGATTTTCTTTTTGAAAAAAAACAAGGGCAGAAAAAGAACTGCCTCTAGACAATTCCAATTTCTAACCTTTTAACAAAAATGACTGTCCCCCGGACTATGAAGTGACAAAGAAAACCGCTTTCCAGCGGTTCTCATCTCCAACTTTCTAGTCATTTTATATGTCCCACAGACCATGAAATGATAAAGAAAGGATTGCCTGCCAGCAATCCTAATTTCCAACCTTTTAAGCCAGTAATTGTCCTTATGGACAGCTGAAAATAAAGAAAACCAGCTGCCGCTGGTTCTCATTTCCAACCTTTTAATAAAAATGACTGTCCCCCGGACTTTTGAGTATAAAGAAAACTGCCTGCCGGCAGTTCCAATCTCCAGCCTTTTAATAAAATTGGCAGTCCACTGGACTGCCAATTTTATTAAAAGCCATCTACATTCGTGTAGATTTTTTGGACGTCTTCGTCGTCTTCGAGAGCGTCGTAGAGTTTTTCAAATGTTGCGAGGTCATCGCCGTCAAGTGATACTTCTGATTGTGGGATCATTTCCAGTTCAGTAACATTAAACTCTTGGATTCCTGATTCTTTCAGTGCCACGATTGCCTTGTGCAAATCAGTTGGTGCTGTATAAACAGTGATTGTGCCGTCTTCTGCTTCTACGTCATCGACTTCGACATCTGCCTCTAGGAGCAATTCAAAAATGGCATCCGCATCATCGCCAGCAAAGACAAGAACACCTTTTTTATCAAACATGAAGGATACAGAACCAGACGCACCCATGTTACCGCCATTTTTACCAAAAGCGGCACGAACATTGGCAGCAGTACGGTTCACATTTGAAGTCAAGGTATCAACGATAATCATAGAACCATTTGGCCCAAAGCCTTCGTAACGACCTTCTACGAAGGTCTCGTCTGTGTTCCCTTTTGCCTTGTCGATGGCCTTGTCAATGATGTGTTTTGGCACCTGTGCCTGCTTAGCACGGTCGATAACGAATTTTAGCGCTGAGTTTGTTTCTGGATCTGGGTCACCCTTTTTCGCTGCTACATAGATTTCGACACCAAATTTGGCGTAAATTTTTGAGTTAGCACCATCTTTTGCGGTTTTCTTAGCTACAATATTGGCCCATTTACGTCCCATGGGGAACCTCCTACATTTTATAAAATCGACTTATTATACCATATTTGAAAGGCTTTGAGAAGAATTTCCCATAGAAAAAGACAAGCTCAGCTGAACTTGTCTTTTACTTTTTACAACTCAACTGTCGCAACTTGATTATCTTTACTTACTTGTCCAAGATTTTCAAGGTTGACAGATTTGATTTCTGCTGTGTTTGTGAAGGCAACGACGATAGTTGTTTCACGTCCTGCTGAGCGAATAGCTTCAAGATCTGCAACAAGGAGCAAGTCTCCTGCTTCAACGCGTTGGCCATCTGTTACCTTAGTTGAGAATGGAACACCGTTTAGTGCAACTGTATCTAAACCAACGTGAACTAAAACTTCTACACCCTTGTCAGACAAGATACCGACAGCGTGTTTTGTTGGGAAGACACTGGTTACAATACCTGAAACTGGTGCGTAAACATTGCCGGAGCTAGGCTCAACTGCATAACCGTCGCCCATCATTTTTTGTGAGAAGACCGGATCTTTCACTTCTGTGATGGCGATGGCTTGACCTTCAGCAACAGCATAAACTGCCTCGGTCACACCCTTGAATTGTGCTTCCTCAACTACTGTTTCAGTCGCAACAATTTCCGTACGAGGGATGGCTACGCCAGATTCTAGTAAGTCTTGAATGTCTGATTTGAGAACATCTGCTTTTGGTCCGTAGACTGCTTGAACACCTGAGTCTTTGATAATCAAGCCCATAGCACCCGCCTGTTTCCAAGCATTTTCATCTCCAACCTGTGCCACATCTTTAACACTAACGCGAAGACGAGTCATACAAGCATCCACATCTGCGATATTATCACGACCACCAAGCAAGTTGATGATTTGTACCACTTGTGAATTGGCATCCGCAGTATCTACGTTTGAGTTTGAAACCACATCTGTTGTTTCTGTATCATAGTTGCCATTGCGTCCAGCTGTTGCTAGGTTGAATTTTTGAATCATGAAGTTGGCAATGAAGTACATTACAACTGCAAAGAGGGCTGTTACCCAGATAAAGTTGACAACGTCCATACCGATACCAGCTTTAATCGCCATCGGTGTACGTGTAAGGAATTCGATATTACCAAATGAGTGCATACGCAAATTGACAATATCCGCCATAGCAAAAGCAGCACCTTGTACAAAAGCATAAACGACATAGAGTGGCATTGCTGCAAACATGAACATAAACTCAATTGGTTCTGTTACACCTGTCAAGAAGACGGCTGCAGCAGATGAAAGGAACATACCACGATATTTTTTCTTCTTATCCTCATCAACATTACGGTACATAGCAAGGGTCAAGCCCATGAGAATACCTGAGGAACCAATCATTTGACCTACTTTAAAGCGAGCAGGGGTTACATTGGCAAGAAGGTCATTGTACTGAGTCAAATCACCAGCATCCTTGAGGTTAATCAAGTCTGTAATCCAAGCCAACCAGAGCGGATCTTGACCAAATACTTGTGTACCTGCTTGTGCACCTGTCAAGATGTCATAGGTACCACCAAGTGATGTATAGTTCATTGGAATGGTCAACATGTGGTGCAAACCAAATGGAAGAAGCAAACGTTCCAAGGTACCATAAACAAAAGGTGCAAGAATTGGTGCTGTATCCTGTGAGCTTGCAATCCATTTACCAAAGCTATTGATTCCTGTTTGAACAACTGGCCAAAAGATAGCTAATCCTAGCGCTACAAGAACTGAGCGATAGATAACCACAAATGGTACAAAGCGTTTGCCGTTAAAGAAGGTCAATACATCTGGCAACTTGCGATAGTTGTAGTATTTGTTGTAAGCAGTCGCACCAACAAAACCAGCAATAATCCCTACAAAGACACCCATGTTCAAAGCAGGCTGACCAAGGATATTGACAAAGTATCCAGATACTGGAATTTCTGTCCCAAAGACTGTGCTAACAGTCGCAGTCGCATCTGCCAACATATCAGTAGTTACACCGAAGAAATGACCTGTAATCAAGTTAATGAGGATAAACGCAAGACCTGCTGAGAAAGCACCGCCAGCTTTTTCCTTAGCCCAGCTACCACCGATTGCCAAGGCAAAGAGCAAGTGAAGGTTTCCGATAATCCCCCAACCGATTTGGGCAATGATATTCCCAATACGAATGAGCAATTCTGATTCAGGACTGATTAGTGGAATCGAGTTTCCGATAGAAACCATCAGACCTGCCGCCGGCATAACGGCGATCACTACCATCAAACATTTACCGAATTTTTGCCAAAATTCGAAACTAAGAAATTTTTTCATATGTTTCTCCTAAATTTTTCTTGGTCAGTTGACCTTTAAATACTAATGTTAACTTCCACACCAAAGTGGTCTGAAATAATGGGAAGATTATCTCCATTGAAAATCACACGACTGGATTGAACCTGTCTTTTCTGATTTAAGAACACATAGTCCAGACGTTTTTCCTGACTATGACCTGCCCACCCATCAATGGCTTTTTCAACGGTGATTCCCCTATCCTTTTTCTCAGCCAAATCATAACTATCATATAAACCTAAGTCCTTGATTGCTTGATAGGCTTGTGGATTTGACAGGGCATCCGTATTGAAATCTCCCATTAGAATTTTCAAACGTCCCGAACTTGTCCGTTCCACAATCGAGCGAATATTCTCTAACTGATTTTCTTCTTTACTGTCAGGAAGATTGATATGACAAGAATAAATGTCAATCCATTCCTTCTCGTGCAAGACTGTCAAACCGATGATTTTTCTAGATAAGATTGATGTCAGGTCTTGGTTCTGACTACAGTAGAAGGCATCTACTTCATAGACAGGTAGTTTAGTCAAGAAGGCAATTCCTTCATCATATCTATCGTAACCAATATGGGAATTGGACCAGAAATAAGAATAGTCTGCTACTCCAAGCTCTTTCAGCTTTTCAAGCAAAACCAAACCATAATTGTCTTGGCGTAAGTCTTTGGTCACCAAGGGACTTGTCATTAGCTGATTGACTTCCTGAAGAGCGATCACATCATATTGCTTTTGGGCAATGGTCTGAGCTAAAATATCCAATTTTTCATGCTGGTCATCTTCTAGCCAGGCATGAACATTGACTGTTAGTAATTTCATATCTCTCCTTTCTATTTACTTCGTAAAACCTTTTCAACTTGTAGCCTTATTATAACGTAAACGTTTTCACTTGTCAACACTTTTACGGAATAATTTAAAATGTTTTACGTAAAAGTTTATCTAGACTTAGAATACTGACCTTTGCCATTTTTTATGATATACTAGCGATAAATAGCAAGCTAGGAAGTTACCCCCCAATGAGTAAATACAAGAAAGTCTATGCTGACATCAAGGAAAAAATTGAACAAAATATCTGGCAGGCCAATCAAGAGATGCCTACAGAAAATGAACTGATGGAGATTTACTCCTATTCCAAGGACACCATCCGCAAGGCCCTATCTCTCTTGGAGATGGATGGCTATATCCAAAAACGTCAAGGCAGAAATTCCATTATTTTGTACCATAACCTTGTTCGAAAACCATTTGTGTCCGAATTGAAGACCGTTAGCGAACTCAACCGCTCTGCCCACCATCAAGTCCAGACCGAATTGACCAACCTCTATATTGTCCAAGGTCAGCCAGAGGTCATGAAAGAATTGGAAGTGGATGAAAAAACGGATCTCTACCGTGTCAGTCGCGTTCGGACTATCGACGGTGAGCGATTAGAGTATGAGATTTCCTACTTTGACCGCAGGATTGTTCCCTATCTCAGCAAGGAAATCGCTGAAAAATCGATTTATCAGTATTTGGAAAACGACCTAGGCTTAGAAATTTCCCATTCCCGCCGAGAAATTTCCTTCCGCTTTGCTACGGAGGAAGAAAAAAGCCTGCTAGACCTAGCAGGCTACGACATGGTGATCTCTGTTACCAGTACCACCTATTTAGCAGACGGCCGTCCCTTCCAGTACGGCACCATTACCTACCGACCAGACAAGGTTACCTTTGTTTCAATGGCCAAACGGTGATCAACCCATTCTCTCTATTCAACCCAGTGTATAGGCACTGGGTTTTCTTGTGTCGTGAGCGCTAAAAAAGACAAACACCGAAACGATGTTTGTCCTTATTACACCTTGAGCATTTTACTTTCAAGGAGTGATATCAGACTTCACTGCCTTTCTGATAAGCTCAGCTTCTTTTCTTTTTCAAAGCAGCCAAGGATACCAAGCCGGTCAAACCTAGCAACAAGAAGGAAATATTTTGACTGTCACCAGTATTTGGCAGGACTGGTTGAGTTGTTGTAGTTTCCATTTTCTTGCTTTCTTCCTCAGCAGAAACAGTAGACTCAGCAAAAACCTCGTCCTTGTTTGAGTCCTTGTTAGATTCGGCCGTCTGGTCCTTAACGTCTTTATCTATCGGAGTCGTTGTAACCACCCTGCTATCAGAAGTAACTAAAACCGTCAGCCCTTGATAAGCTGCTTGCCCCAGGCTAAAGATTCGTCCAAGCTGGTCAACCAGCTCCACAAATAGAATCGGTGCAACTGACCCACTTGTCTTAGCCTTGAGACTCAATGCAATAGATGATAAATCACCAGCTTCTTTTTCAACCACAAAGGTATTCCCTTCAAGCTTGATTCCCTCTGAAAGAACTCCATCTACTAGAGCCGGATCAAAGTGTAAACGAATTTGGTAAGTACCTTTTTCAATGCCTTTGAGATCGCCCAACTCTAGTGTCACAGGGAATTCCTGACCAATTTTAGCTGCTTCCGGAAGAACGGCTAAAATTCCTTTGGCAGGCTCATCATAACTCAATCCAAAACCAATTGGGTAGGCAACCTGGTCTGTACTGAGCAATCCATCCTTAATCAGAGGTATGTCTACAGGCAAGCTACCCTTGTGTGGTAGGCCGGCAAAGATAACTTCTACCCCAGCTGGAATATTTGGACCGAACGCATTATCTGGTCGGAGAGCCTCCGTTGGATCCATTCCCTTGTTACCATAGACTGCTACAATTGCCTTAGCAGCTGGATAGTTAGCAACATCATAAGGTTTGGAAATACTCATGACAACAACTAGCTTACCTTGGCTATTAGCGTAATCTACAACCTCAGTAGGAACCCTGGTCAACCAATGGTCACTAGCCAAATGAGATTCACGTCCAATTTCCGACACAAGGATAATATGACTCGCTTTGTCTAAACTTTCTTTCAAGCTTTCCGAACTAGATTCCGCATTGTATCTAACAGTTTCAAATGTAACATCTGCTGGTATAATACCATCCGCCTGCAAGCGTCTCATTCCCAAATCAAGGCCAGGAAGTTCGTTATTATAGGCACCCAATAATAAGACATGGTCACCAGCAGTCAACTTAAATGGCAAGATAGTATCATCGTTCTTAACCACCGTTACCGCGCTGGCGGCAATTTGTCTTTCCAGGTCTCTATTCAAATCAGATCCTACCGCCTGGTTGGCTGCCTCTGCAGTTCTTGCCGCCAAGTCAAAGTCCAATACGCCGCGTTTTGCTTTCAAACGTAAAATCCGTCGAACAGAATCATCCAGCATGCCTTCTGTAATGTGTCCCTGCGCCACTGCAGCTTCGATGTCATCAATAATAGCATCGATTTTAGCTAAATCAAGCTTGTTTCTCAAAACTGTTGGCATCAAGACAATATCCACACCTGCTTGTATGGCCATGATCGCTGCTTCGGATTCCCCAAAGTTTTGAGAAATGGCGTCCATACCCATAGCATCCGTAACAATAATTCCATCATAGCCATACTGATTGCGGACAATGCCTGTCAAAATATCATCAGACAGGGTAGCAGGAATATGAATTTCTTCGCCAGATTTTTTAGAAACATAGGTATCTTTCTCAATCTGTGGGTATTGGATATGAGCTGTCATAATCATGTCCACTCCGCCATCCATGGCAGCTTTAAACGGAGCTAATTCTAAGGCTGCCAATTCTTCCATTGACTTATCTACCAGAGGAAGACCTGTATGAGAGTCGGTTGCGGTGTCCCCATGGCCTGGGAAATGCTTAGCTGCTACAGCCACATTATGGGCCTGAATTCCCTGCATCAAAGGAATTCCTAGGGAGGCAACAAGTTCAGGATTAGATGAGAAGGAACGCAGACCGATAACAGGGTTTTGAGGATTATTATTTGTATCCAATACCGGCGCAAAATCCACATTGACACCCAAAGCAGATAATTCCCTACCGATAATCTCACCAGCCTGTCTAGCTAACTCTGGATCACGGGTGGCACCCAATGCCATATTCCCTGGTAGGGCCGTACCTGAACCCAGACGATAAACAATTCCCCCTTCCTGGTCAATAGCAATCAAGAGAGGGATATTCCCATTCTGAGCCTTATTTCCAACTGCAGCTGCTTGCATATCCTGTGTAAGATTGAGGGTTTGTTCCGTTTCCTTTACGTTTTCCGCAAAGAGGATAACGCCACCAAAATCGTACCCATCAATCGCTTCTGCAATTTCTTCATTAACAACCGTCAGGTCGCTCACCACTTCGCTACCTTCCGTCTGCCACTTACGAAAATCCGGCATCAACATCTGCGTGATTTTTTGCCGTGTAGACATGTCGTCAATCATGCTAGTGATTTGCGTCTCTGCATCTACAACTTGTTCACCAGTGTTAAGCTCCTCACTAGCTGGAGTTGCAGATAAGTCTGTGGAACTGGCAATCGGTGCATTCACAGCTTCAAGACTGGTGCCTGTTTCTGGTGAAACAGGTTCCGTATTGGCCTTGACTGTAGCCCATGGACTTGTCGCCATAGCAAGCGCAAGACCTGCTAAGTACAAATAGCTATGCTTTTTCATAGTTACCTCCATTTTTTGTTTTTTATATTATTATACAAAAACATCCGCTACCTGTAAACGTTTACCGCCTGACTGTTGACATTCTCTACTAGTTTTTTTCTCCATTCGACAAAATGAAAAACCAGTTGTACAAATACGAACAACTGGTTTTATCACTATAGACTTATCTTACTCATTCAACCATTGGTCAACCGTTTCGCGGTTGACATCAATCCATTTTTGAGCGGCATCGTCAGGAGACATCCCCTCATTCATATCCAAAAGAATGGACTCCATATCCTCAGAGGTCCAGTGGAAATTATCCACAATTTGGTACAATTGAGGCATATCCTCTTGCAGACCTTTCCGTGCAATCGTATGGATATTTTCTGTCGAACCAAATGAACCTTCTGGGTCGTCCAAGTATTTCAAGTCATATTTGGAGAACATCCAGTGTGGAGACCAGCCCGTTACGATGATTTCGTCTTGGTTGGCAATCGCTTTTTCTAAAGCGGTTGTCATGGCACCTGTAGAAGCCTTGGTCAATTCCCAACCAGACAAGTTTCCATAGTCTTGCAGGGCATTTTCAGCCGCCTCCATAATTCCTGCACCGGGCTCAATCCCTGTGATAGTTGTGGTCGCCTGATTAGACAGGTCCGCAATGCTAGTCACATCCATATAGGCTGGGACAACCAATCCGAGCTTAGTCCCTTCCATATTTGGTCCCAAATCATCTAATTGGTTCTTATGTTTGTCATAGAGCGACGCCTGTGTGACCGGCAACCAAGGACTGACTGAGAAATCCGAGTCCCCGTTTGCAACTGACTGCCACATGACGGCATTATCCAGCGGTACCATTTTTACGTGGTAGCCCGCCTCTTCCAAGACCTTGGCAATGACAGTTGTCGACGCCACCTCAGTATCCCACTGAGTATGGGAAATGGTCACCGTCTGTCCCTGCTCTGTATTTCCGGAAGTCAAGGCTAGGAAGCTTCGTCCCAAAGCTGCTCCGACAAATACCAGCAAGGCCGCTAGAGCGATGCACTTGTTGGTTGACGATTTTTGTCCAATTTCACGTTTGGCATTGAAAGCCTGAGTGACACGGTCAAGGATAATCGCTAAGATAACCAAGGAAATACCAGATACAAATCCATTCCCGATGTCCGCCTTCTGAAGGGCAGACAGGACTTCACGACCCAGACCTGGCGCCCCGATCATAGAACCAGTAACCACCATGGACAGGGCCAACATCATGGTCTGATTGACACCAGCCATAATGGTATTTTTAGCCAAGGGCAATTCAACCTTAAACAATTTCTGAGCCGACGTTGAACCAAAAGCATCCGCTGCCTCAACCAACTCTGTCGAAATTTCACGGATCGCCAAATTAGTAAACCGAACTGTCGGCGGTAGGGAGAAAATCACTGATGCAAAGACACCTGGCACCATGCCAATCCCGAAGAAGGCTACCGCCGGAATCAGATAAACAAAGGCCGGCATGGTCTGCATAAAGTCCAAAATCGGATTGACAATTTTCTTGACCGTATTGTTCTTGGCCATCCAAATTCCCAGAGGAACCCCGATAACAATCGAGATCAGGCTGGCTACGATGACCAGAGTCAAGGTGTTGATCAATTCATCCCACAACCCTTGGTTGTAAATAAAGAGCAGGCCCAAGAAAGTCATGACTGGCAGGGGCCATTTTTTTCGTGCCAAAAACCATACAGCTACAGTTGCTAATCCGATAAATAGGAGCGGATGAATGAACAATAAGGTGTTGGTGATCCAGTCCATCAAGGTACTCCCGATGGCTTGTAGTATATCAAACAGCCCTGCGAAGGTCGTGGTCAACCAACTGGTCAAGGCCTCTACCAGCTCTGCCACTGGTAGTTTTTCTTGCAATAAATCCAAAATATCTAACCTCTTTCTCTAGTTTTCCTCTGTTTCTGACGCAGTGCCATCATCTGGAATATTAGCCAAGGCTTCAATCACGCGCCCGCGAATAATAACCCCAAGGAGCTTATTGTGCTCGTCCGTCACGGCAATCGGCGCCGACGAATCATAAATCAGAGGCATAATATCTGTAATCACTGTATCTTTTGAAACCGTCAGAACGTCCTTATCAATGACATCAGACAGTGGCAAGCCCTTACGACGCGCCTCGATAACAGCATCTGCGGTCAAGGCTCCCACCAATTCCCGACGACGATTGGTTGCCATCAACATAGAAACCTCCTCTGTACGCATGCGCATCAGAGCAACTTGCGGCCCGTCCAATTCAACCGTTGCCGTAATCGGCTTAATCATAATATTTTGTGCCGTCAAGACCTTGGAACGATCGACATCTTCCATAAATTCACGAACAAAATCATTGGCCGGATTGGTCAAAATTTCCTCACCAGTACCGATTTGCATGATTTTCCCGTCCCTCATCAGAGCAATACGATCACCAATTCGCAAGGCCTCGTTGAGGTCGTGACTGATAAAGATGATGGTTTGCTGATTGCTAGCTTGCAAATCCAAGAGCTCATCCTGCATTTCACGACGAATAAGCGGGTCCAAGGCTGAAAAAGCCTCATCCATCAAGAGAATTTTCGGTTTGTTGGCCAAGGCTCTAGCCAAGCCGACACGCTGTTGCATCCCACCAGACAGTTGGTCTGGGTATTGATCCTTGAAGACCAACAAGCCTGCATTTTCCAATGCCTTCTCAGCCGCTGCCTGACGTTCTTCTTTTGATACCCCACGCAATTCCAGACCGAACTCTGTGTTTTCCAAAATCGTCTTATGTGGAAATAAGGCAAAACTTTGGAAAACCATGTTCATATCGTGGCGACGCACCTGCCGCAGCTCTTCAGCGTTCATTTTTGAAATATCTTGACCATCCAAGACAATGCTACCAGATGATGGTTCTATCAAACGATTGAGCATCCGCACCAAAGTTGATTTCCCTGAGCCCGACAGACCCATGATGACAAAAATTTCGCCCTCTTGGATTGAAAAATTAGCATCGTAGACCCCAACGGTGGCACCTGTTTTCTTCAAAATTTCTGTTTTTGATTTTCCCTGTTTGACCATTTCAAGGGCAGCCTTCTGCTTTTTACCAAATACTTTGGTCAAATTTTTCACTTCTAGTAATGTCATGTGAACTCCTTTCTCGAAGTGGCTACATTATAAAATTTAAGTGTTGTCACTTTTTATAAACTCTATCTTAAAGTAAGTGAAGCCCATTGTCAAGGAAAAAGTGTTCACATCATTTTCAAACAGACTATCAAAAATACCCTCAAACGCCGTATCTACAAGGCTTAAACTTCGGTGAAAGAGTAAAAAAAACAAACCACCGAAGTGATTTGTCTTTTATGTAAGTATTATTTGCTGTGCCAGATGTCTTCGTTGTACTGCTCGATTGTACGGTCAGAAGAGAAGAATCCTGCTTTGGCGATGTTGTGGACAACTTTTTTGTTCCAAGCATCTTGGTCTTCGTAATCAGCAAAGACTTGCTCTTTGACTTCAATGTATTCTGCCAAGTCAATCAAGGTCATGAACCAGTCTTTAGAGATGAGTTCATGGTGGAGACGGCTCAGGCGTTCTTCATTACCAAGTGCAAGTACTTCATCGCTGACGATAAAGTCAACTGCACGCTTGATATTGGCATCGCCATTGTAATAGTCCGAAGATACGTAACCAGCCTTGTCGTACAAGTCGATAATGGTATCTGAATCCTTACCAAATGTATAGATATTGTCCATACCAGCCAACTCTGCAATCTCCACGTTGGCACCGTCCATAGTACCAAGCGTCAAAGCACCGTTGAGCATGAATTTCATGTTACCAGTACCTGATGCTTCTTTAGAAGCCAATGAGATTTGTTCAGAGATGTCAGTCGCAGGGATCAATTTTTCAGCAACAGTTACGTTGTAGTTTTCGACCAAGTGAACATTGAGGTACTTGCTGACTTCTGGGTCATTGTTAATCAACTCAGACAAGCAGAGAATCAAGTGAATAATGTCTTGGGCAATCACGTAAGCAGGTGCTGCCTTACCACCAAAGATAACCGTGATTTTACGTTTTGGCAGATTACCGTTCTTGATTTCAAGATACTTGTGGATAACATACAAAGCGTTCATTTGTTGGCGTTTGTACTCGTGGAAACGTTTGATTTGTGTATCAATAATAGAATTTTCATCCAGTTCGATACCTTTGTTGTCTTTCAGGTAACGTTTAAGAGCCAACTTGTTGTTGAACTTGATTTCCGCCAACTTAGCATGAACTTCCTTGTCATCTGCGAAAGCAAGCAATTTCTCAAGCTTAGTTGCATCTGTCAAGTAGTCATCGCCAATCAATTCCTTGATGTAGTCTGCAAGGTCTTGGTTAGCAAATTCCAACCAACGACGGAAGGTGATACCGTTTGTCTTGTTGTTGAATTTCTCTGGGTAAAGCTCGTAGAAACCTTTCAACTCAGAGTTTTTCAAAATTTCAGTATGGAGAGCCGCAACCCCGTTGACAGAGTTTGAGAAGTGGATATCCATGTGAGCCATATGCACACGACCAGACTCGTCGATGATGTGAAGGGCAACATCCGCTACTTCCTTAGCAACCAAAGCATCCAATTCCTTGATGATGTCTACCAAGTGAGGCACCACTTCTTCCAAGAATGACAATGGCCATTTTTCAAGGGCTTCTGCCAAGATGGTGTGGTTGGTGTAACCAGTCATGTTCTTAACGATGGCCACTGCTTCTGCAAATTCCAAGCCGTGTTTTTCAGTCAAAAGACGGATCAATTCTGGAATAACAAGTGAAGGGTGAGTATCATTGATTTGAACGTAAGCATAGTCTGCCAAGTCACGCACATTTGAACCACGCTCAATCGCTTCGTCAATCAAGAGCTGGGCAGCATTTGACACCATGAAGTATTGTTGGTAAATGCGGAGCAATTCACCATTCTTGTCTGAATCATCTGGATACAAGAAGAGGGTCAAGTTTTCTTGAATAGCCGTCTTGTCAAACGTAATGCCATTTTCAATCAAGCCATAGTTGACAGACTGGATATCAAACAAGTTGAGGTAGTTCTTAGTGTCTTTCTTGTAACCAAGAATATCCAAACGGTCCAATTTAGAAGTCAAGGTAAAGTTTTTGAAGGGTACATCGTAGCTGATTGTCGTTGGAATCAACCAAGAATCATTTTCAATCCAGAAGTTTGGCTCTGCATCTTGTTGGTTGTCCTTGAAGACTTGCTTGAAGAGACCGCAGTGGTAGTTAAGACCAACACCCTCACCGTTGATGCCAAGTGTTGACATAGAATCCACAAAGCAAGATGCCAAGCGTCCAAGACCACCGTTACCAAGTGATGGTTCTGGTTCAACGTCTTCAACCTGTGCCAAGGACTTGCCAGCTGCTGCTAATTCTGCCTGAATGTCTTTGTAGACACCCAAGTTGATCAAGTTATTTGACAAGAGTTTACCGATAAGGAACTCTGCTGAGATATAGTAAACCTTGCGTTTACCTGTGTTTTTTGGCATATCTGCCGCTGATAGTTTAACATAGTTGAGCAACTGAAGATAGATTTCTTCGTTGGTCATATCTGCTAATTTCTTGTTGGCCTTGCTTTCTGCAAATGTTGTAAAGTTATTCATGATTTTTATTTCCTCGTTGATATAGTGTAGTCATTTTGACTAAGAAGTCTATGCGGTCCTGGGTTAAATCTTCGGCTTTCATCCGCCATTCCCAGTTGCCTCCAACAGTTGAAGGCATGTTCATACGGCTGTCTTCACCCAAGTCCAGAACATCTTGCATGGTCGCAATAGCTGTATCGCTGACAGTTGCAAACAGTGTTCGAAGCATGGCTTGAGTAACTGGCTCAATCGGTTTTCTGTTGGTATAGGCATCTACAAATTCCTGTTGTTCAGGCTCTAGATTGTTATACCAGCCATTAACCACCTCATTATCATGGGTACCTGTATAGGCGATTGAGTTTGGCACACAACGGTGTGGGATGTCGATGCTCTGCCCTGTCACATCAAAGAAGCCAAATTCCAAGATTTTCATACCTGGGTAGCCGCAGTCTGCCAGCAACTTGCGTGCCTTAGCATCGATATTTCCAAGGTCCTCTGCAATAATCGGCAGGTCCCCAAGGGTTTCTTTGACTGCCTTGAAGAGATTGTAGCCTGGACCTGGCTCCCAAGTGCCGACTTTCGCTACTTCAGCATCTCCTGCTACCTGCCAGTAGTCTGAGAAGCCTTTAAAGTGGTCAATCCGCAGGACATCATAGAGCTTGAAGCTCTCGTGAATTCGGTAAATCCACCAGTTGTAGCCTGTCTTCTCATGCTGCTCCCAGTCATAAAGTGGATTGCCCCAGAGCTGACCATCTGCAGAGAAGTTGTCCGCTGGCACACCTGCCACATAAAGCGGCTTGCGTTCGCTATCTAATTTGAAGAGCTGTGGCTTGGTCCAAACTTCCACGCTATCAGCTGATACGTAAATAGGCATATCTCCAATAATCTTGATGTGATTCTTGTTGGCGTAGTCCTTCAACTGCTTCCACTGGCTAAAGAAGAAATATTGCGTTACTTTAAAGTAATCAATTTGGTCTGCCAATTCCAAGCGGTATTTTTCAAGGGCTTCTTCATTTCGAGCAACCACTTTCTTGTCATCCCATTCTTGTAGGGCCTTGTTGCCGAAGTGCTCCTTGATTGCCATGAACTCTGCATAATCATTAAGCCATGATGAATTAGCTTTTTCAAACTCCTGAAAGGCTACTTTACGCTTGTCATCACTCAAGAAATTTTTAACAGCTCTTTCCAAGATTGGACGACGTGCCTCATAAATTAAGGCGTAGTCCACTTTTTCTGGATTATCTCCAAAATTCACATCTTGGTAATCAAAGTTGGCCAATAAATCTTCGTCTGCCAATAAATCAAAATCAATTAAATGGGTATTTCCAGCGATGGCTGAAAATGATTGGTAGGGAGAATCTCCATAACTTGTCGTTGTGAGAGGAAGAAGCTGCCAGTAGGTCTGCTTGGTTTCAACCAAGAAATCCACAAAATCATAGGCAGGCTTTCCAAAAGTACCGATACCAAACTTACCTGGAAGTGAGGTAATATGCATTAAAATTCCACTGGTACGATTCGCCATAAAAACGTTTTCCTTTCTTTCAAGTACAATGATAGTTTAACGCAAACGTTTGCACTTGTCAAGGAATTATACAATATTTTTAAAAACTTTTCCGTAAAACTGCTCAAAAGCTGTCAATATGAGCTTTATTAAATACTTGTTAATACCTTTCAAAAAGAAAATCCGAGAATTTCTTCTCCGATTTTCTATATTATCTTATTTTTTATGAAAAGGTTTGCTCTTCAATTTTGATTTCATTGTCAGCCACATCCGCGAGTAAGTTGGTCACATTTGTATGGTCCAAATAGAAGTCTGTCACCTTATCACGAATTTGATTTTCAATCACTCGACGAAGTGGACGAGCCCCCATTGCCTTGTCATAGCCTGATTCCATCAAGAATTCTTTGGCAGCTTCGGTCACTTCAAGGGTAATCCCTTTTTTAGAAAGGGTTTGATTGACCTGGGCTAGCATCAATTCTACGATAGCTTTGAGATCTTCTTTATCCAAATGCTTGAACTCGATAACTGCATTGAAGCGATTAAGGAACTCCGGACGGAAGAATGGTGCGATGCGGTCCATGATGTCTGGCTCTTCTTCTTGATCTTCTTCCACACCATAACCAAAACCTGCATTAGATGTAGCGATGATAATGGTATTCTTAAAGTTGACTTGATTGCCCTGTCCATCAGTCAAATGACCATCATCCAGCACTTGCAAAAGGAGGGTAATCACTTGTGGATCAGCTTTTTCAATCTCATCCAAGAGGACAATGGAGTAAGGATTGCGGCGGACACGCTCGGTAAGAGTATGGGAATTGTCATCATAACCAACGTAACCAGCTGTGGTACCGATTAATTTGGAAACGGCTGTCCGATCGCTGTATTCAGACATATCCAAACGAATAATGGCATCCTTATTACCAAACAAGTCTAGCGCTAACTGTTTTGCCAACTCTGTCTTACCCACACCTGTCGGACCAACAAATAGGAAGGAACCAATCGGACGGTTTCCGTCATCAAAACCTGCTCGGTTACGACGAATGGCACGGGATACAGCTTCCACCGCATCGTCTTGACCGATAACGTTTGCTGCCAGACGATTTTTCAATTCCTTGAGTCGTTCAATATCAGAAGCTCCCATTTGCGAGACTGGAATTCCTGTCATCCGCTCAACTGCCTGAGCCACATCATTGACGGTCGCCACCACTTTCTGTTGCTCCGTATGATTATCAATCTGTTTTTGTAGCTTATCAATACGGACTTTTTCATTCAAGGCTTTTTCATAATCCTCTTTTTCAGCTGCTTCCAACTGCAACTGTTTTGCCTCAGCCATTTCTGCTTCCAAGGTCTGAATATCTGTCACAGGATGTTGTGCAGCCAAGTGTGCAGCAGTCACATCGACTAGGTCAATGGCCTTATCAGGCAAGCTGCGCTGTGGAATATATTGGACAGAATAATCTACTGCAGCTCTCAAAACCTCATCTGGCAATTCAATATTGTGGTGGGCTTCATAAAGCGGCTTGATTCCTTTCAAAATCTGGTAGGTGTCTTCTGCGGACGGAGCATGAACCTTGACTTCATTGAAACGACGAGCCAGAGCGGCGTTTTTGTGAATGGTGTTGCGGTACTCGTCTTGCGTAGTGGCACCAATCACCGTCAGCTCTCCACGTGACAGGGCTGGTTTGAGAATATCCGCTAAACCTTTGGAACCTGAGTCCCCACCAGTGCTACCAGCTCCCAAAATCTGATGAATTTCATCAAAGAAGAGAATGATATTTCCTGCTTTTTTGACTTCATCCACAAGATTTTGCACATTTTCCTCAAAAGCTCCACGATACTGAGTCCCAGCTTCCAAGCCAGAAATGTCAATGGAGATGATTTCCTTGTTCTTAATGGCTGCTGGCACATCACCATTGACAATGGCCTGAGCCAAACCTTCCACTACAGCAGTTTTACCAACACCCGCATCACCGACCAAAACAGGATTGTTCTTGGTCCGACGAGCTAGGATTTCAGAGGTTTCTTGGATTTCCTTGTTTCTTCCAATAACAGGATCCAACTTACCTTCACGCGCATCCTGGGTCAAATTGCGACCAAGTTTTGCAAGAATCCCATCTGACTTTATCTGACCTTTAGCCTGTGTTTGAACCACTTCTTCTGTCTGTGGCAGACGACCTGTCTGACGATAAATGGCAAATTCCTCTGGGGTCACTTCACGCCCATTGATAGAATAACGTCTACGTTCTGTGCTGTAGCCACCCATGTTTCCCATGAGTTGATTGAAAATATCGTCCATATTGTTAAAGTTATTAAAATTGTTGTTCATAGTTCCACCTCGTTTATTTTTATCATTTTTATTGACCAATACTGACCTTTGAGTTAAAAAAATTACTAATAGGAAATAATCTTATCTTTCATCCTAACCTCCTTAGAAGTTTGTCCTTTACTGACCAATAAGACTAATAGAAAATCAAATAAGCGTTTGACCTATACTGACCTTTTGGTTGAAAAATATGCAAGGCCTCATTACCTTACATTCATTATTCTACACTATTGGTCAGTAAAAGTCAATAGTTTTGTTTGACTTTTTTTTGACTTTTTGATAAAAAAATCTATCTGACGGTAGATTTGGTAGCTACTAGATGATAATCCCTTCCAAATGATCTAGTTCATGCTGAACAATCTGGGCTTGGAAGTCTGTCAGCTTTAGGCTGACAGACTTCCAAGAAGCATCAAAAAATTCCACTTCAATCTCCTGATAGCGAGTGGTCGGACGGGTACCTTCGAGCGATAGACAGCCCTCCTCGCTCTGATAGGGCTTGGCCTTGCTGATGAGGACGGGATTGTACATGACCAGGTTGGTGAAACCCATGTTCACGATGATAATCCGCTTTTTGACGCCAATCATATTGGCCGCCATGCCCACGCAGGAGTGAGCGTTGGCTGACAAAGTATCCTGCAAATCCTGACCGACCTGCACATCTAGCTGAGTCGCAGGCTCAGACTTTTGTTGCAGGAAGAAAATATCTTTCATAATAGGTTGAATCATGGGAGTGGCTCCTTACTCATAAACTACATCTAGTATACCAAAAAAAAAAAGCCTAGTTTCGACTAGACTTATCCTCTTTACTTTTGGCAGTAAATTGCAATGGCTTGACTGACTAAGGCTGCAGTGCCTGATCCACCAGCTCGGTCGATATTAGCTGAAAATCGCTCATCTTCAACGTACATAAGACCTAGCCCCTGCAAGATTTCCTTGGTGCAGGTGTAGAAGTTTTCTGTGATATAAGACTGCAAGTTGGCTACCTGAGCCTGCACATCAGGATGACTAACTTCCAAGCTCTGCATTTTCCCAAATGCTTCAAAAATAGCCTCCATCTCTCGGGCAAACACTCGGTCCTTGCTAGCATCGTATCGCTCTTCAAACTCAGCATAGGCCGCGGTCTGTCCCCACCGCTCCTTGGCCTCCGTCTTGTAGGCTTCTAGTTGACTGCTGTCAAATGCGTGAAAGTCCATAACTTCTCCTCCTTTTTCTGTGAGCAATCTGGCGTGATTGATGATGCGGTCCAGCCGTTCCCTTTTGAGCTCTAAAAGGCTGATATGGTCCCGCAAGACCTGTTGACGATTGACTTCCGTCACGTCCAGAAGCTGCTGAATTTCTTTGAGAGGAAAATCCAACTCACGAAATAAGAGAACTTCTTGCAGACGAGCCAAATTCTCCTGATTATAGTAGCGATAACCATTTTCAGCCACAAATGCTGGTTTGAGCAAACCAATCTGGTCATAGTGGTGCAAGGTCCTCACCGTCAATCCTGTCAACTGACTGACCTGCTTAACCGTCCAATTTTCGTTCATAGAAATCTCCTCTCTATGCCCAGTATAAGGGATAACGTAAGGTGAGAGTCAAGAATTTTATCAAAAAACTTTTACATCTTACTCCACCCTCACCGGCACGCGCCCGTAGGTCTGCTCTGCCATTGCATCAGCGCCCAGTTGATAGACCAAATCCGCCTGCTGGGTCAGGCTGTCCCAGGGCTCTTTTCCGATCCTCGTCACCAAGCCCACTCGCTCCTTGACCGTCTTGAGATAGGCCTGACCTCGAGCCGAGAAGCCTAGGACATGGACCGCATCTGGCAAGGGAGTTTCCACCGCATTGACCAGGATGTAGGTCAGCACCCGCCGCACCCGCGCCTTGGTGTAGCGCTTGGTCGCAACGGCATCCACTAACTCCTCCACGGTCGCTACGCTCCCAATAGCAGAGCGGATACGACTGGCTAGTTCTTCGTTGACCTGAAAGACCTGACTGAGATCTGGGTGGGTCGCAATCTGGTAACGGAGCAGAGGAAAATAGTTACTCCAGCTTACCTTGGTCGCCTCTTCAAAGAGACTAGCAGACGGTAAAAAGTCACGCACCAAGTCCAGCTGGTCAGCACCCTTGCGGATAGCTGTCGCCGAGGCGTAGGACGTTTCCACCTCTTCCGAATGAAAACCAGCTCCCTGCCGTTGAACAGGGCTGAGCTGAATGCCTGTTCCAGCCACCGCCTTAGCATAAGCCAGAGCCAGAATATGGTTTGGCGTGTCACCTGTGAAGGTTAGACCCGCAAATTCCTGCCACATGGCCTGTGTCTTCTGCGGATAAGAGAGATTGTCTGGCAAGTTTTTCACAAAATTTTCCATCTCTTCCAACTTATCCACATAGATATCCGCAATTTTCTGGTAATCCAGCATTTCTTCCGTACCGAAAACCAGCTTCTCCACACCTAGCCTGTGTAAAATGCTGATGGCTCCCTTGGCAAAGTGATCAGCTGACTGGACGGACACTAAAAAGGGCATCTCGACAACCAAGTCTGCCCCGTGTTCCAGAGCCATCTGAGCCCGTGTCCACTTATCCACAATAGCTGGCTCACCCCGTTGCATGAAATTACCAGACATGACCACGATTTTCAACCCCTCAGCCTGCTCCAGCAGGTATTTATGACCTGTATGGAAGGGATTGTATTCTGCTACGATGCCTGAAATCATGCCTTGACCGCCTTGAAAAACCACCGCTGGCTGGTTTCTGTCGGAGCTTGATTTTCAAAGTCCGCAAAGACTTCCACAGATGTAAAACCAGCTTGTTTCAAACATTCCACATAGGTTTCAATCGGATAGGTCCGCTCTTCATGAACTTCATCCCGACGGATAAACCGCTCCTCTTGACTGTCCTCATCTTTGACAAAGAAGGTCAATTCATGAACGATGGAATACTCATGCTCACCTTCATAGGTGTCCCAGACAAAGGCAAAATCCTCGTAGTTTTCATGGTAACTATAGCCTGCAAACACTTCCTCCATTTGATAGATGGAGTGGACGTCAAAAAGGAAAGTACCACCTTGATTGAGAACAGAGTGAACTCCTTCAAAGACCCGGAAAACGGCATCTTGGTCCGACATATAGCACAGGCTGTCCGAGTAACAAGTCACCGCATCGAAATCTCCAACACCTTCCAGAGCCATCATATCTGCTTGGGCCAGTTCCATCATGACACCAGCAGCTTCTGCTTTTTTCTGGGCTAATTCCAACATCTCATAGGACAAGTCCAAACCTGTCACTTCGTATCCCTTTTGAGCAAAACGTACAGCCTGAATCCCTGTCCCACAGGCCAATTCTAAAATTGTCTTGGTGTCTTGCGGCAAGTTCCGCAAGCTAAAATCTGTCCATTTATCATACAAGCTGTCATCCATGATTTCATCATAAACCGCCGCAAAGGTTTCATAAGTTGCCATATTTTCCCATTTTTCCTTTCATAAAAAGCAGCCCATCGACTGCTTCATTAACTCACACTGTGTTCAAGAAGTTCATCACTTCTAATTACATAATAGTGAACTCTCTTTGGTCACTTTCGAGTTTTATGGTGACCAGCTGAAACAGTTCCCCAAACTGTTTCACTATTCCTCTTCTAAAAAGTCTGCGACTTCCAAGAAACTGCCTTCATGCCATAATTTTTCGAGGTTGTAGAGGTCACGCATTTCTTCTGAGAAGATATGAACGACAACGCCTCCAAGGTCCAAAAGGACCCAGCCACCGTTACTATCGCCTTCTACACGGCTACCCTTGATCCCAACTTCCGCTACCTTTTCACGGATGTTTTCCGCAATAGCCTCCAACTGCCGACTGTTCATGGAACTGGCAATCACAAAGTAGTCTGTCAGGCTGGTCACGCCTTGAACATCAATTACAACAAGGTCCTCAGCTCGCTTGTCATCAGCAGCCTGAACCACAACTTTTACTAAATCTAGTTCTTTCATCTTATCCTCTAATTATATTTTCTAATTTATCCACCTGGGCAAAATTCCATGACCAGATGTTTTGGTAGTGGTCAATCAAGTCTTTGTCATCCAATTTACCTGAATAACCTGTCGTCGTTCCGTCCTGAAGCACAGCTACCTTGTAGCCTAGTTCATAAGCTACTTTAATCGTCGTATCAATGCAAAAATTGGTCGCCATACCCATGATGATGAGCTGCTCAATTCCCGTTTCCTGCAAATAGGCATGAAGACCCGTTTCCTTGAAGGCACTGTTAAAGGTCTTATCGAAAATCTTCTCACTAGCTAAGGGTGCAACAATTGAGTGAATTTCCCAGTCGGCAGTCCCCTTGACCAATTCCTGGTCATGATGGCGGACATGGATGACTTCTAGCCCCGCTTGACGAGCTTGAGTAAGGCTATCTTGCCAAAGAGCCAGTCGTTCTTCAATTGCATAGGGTTGCTCCGCTACTAGCATATTCTGAATGTCAATGACTAACAATGCAGATTTCATAGCTTAACACCAGGCGTTTCCAAACGGAAGACCAATTCCCTTTCTTCTTCAAGATCCAAGACAAAACCATTTTTCTCCAAGAGTCTTGCCATCTTTTGGTTGCCCTTGACATAAGCTGCAATCAAATGGTCGCAGACAGGTTGTGATTGAGCCATTTCTATTACGACCTCCAAAGCAGCCTGGCCATAGCCTTTCCCTTGAAACTCTTGGCCAATCATAAACCGCCAGAGCATATACTGCTGGATGTCCTCATCAATGTCAATCAAGGCAAAACCGACCACCTGTTCATCTGCCCAGATGGCATAGGGGAAAACATCACCGTTCTCTCTATATAACCAGGCATCTGCCAAGGAACGCACGTTTGGAGCCACGAAGACCTTGTCCTCCTCGGCTACTGTCAAGTCCAAAACAGCTTGATAGGAGCTTTCATCCACAGGCTTTAATGCAATCATCCCTACTCCTTCAAATAAGAAACATATCCATTATAGGTTTCCAAGGTTTGTGGATAAATGGGAATTCCCTTCTTGGCTAAGTAAGAAATGGTTTGGGCAGTTTCAAAGGCTACTGCCTTGTCCAAGGACTCTTTTGCGATACGACGCGCCTCGTCCACCCCGGGAAAATCCCGATTGGGTTCGATGTAGTCCGCCACGTAGAGAACCTTGTCCAGCAAGGTCATCTGCCCAGCACCAATGGTGTGTCGTTGAATGGCTTGGAAAATTTCCTCATCTTTCAAGCCAAAATCTTCTGCGATCTTATACGCACCAACCACACCGTGCCAGATGTTATTATCCCAGTTGAGCAGGTCCCTATCCAAATCATACTTGGCAATCAAGTCCAGAAAGACTTGGTCTTCCACTTCCTTGGCATAGTCATGCAAGAGTGCTGCCAGACTAGCTTTTTTCGGATCACAGCCGTATTGTTCTGCCAAGGCAAGCGCCGCTTCTTCCACACCCAAGACATGTTGGAAGCGCGCTGGCTTCATGGCTACACGGATTTTTTCCAAAAGAGCCTGACGGTCAAAGGTCAAATCTGCTGCAATCATTGGTAAAGTCCCTTTTCTTCGATATAGTCCAGAACTTCATGAGGCACCATAAAATTCGGCACTCGTCCTTGCTTGATAAAACTACGCACCATGCTGGAGGAAATGTCCATCAAGGGTACATCTACCCAGATAACCGGATAGGAAGTTCCTGCCTTGTAACGAGGACGCTGGACACCAACAAACTGCACCAACTGGACCAATTCATCAATCCTATGCCATTTTGGAAGGTAATCTACCATATCTGCACCGATGATAAAATAATAATCCGTATCAGGATTTTTTTCCTTCAGCAATTTCATGGTGTCGTAGGTATAGCTGACACCACGGCGCTCCAGTTCAATGGTTTCAATCCCCAAGCCCTCTATACCTGCAATAGCCATCTTGAGCATGGAATAGCGATGGTATTCGTCAATAGTTTCTTTTTTATCCACATGAGGTGGAATGAATTCTGGCATGAGCAAGACCTCATCCAACTTCAACTGTTGACGGACCTGGTCTGCCACAATCAAATGAGCATTGTGGACAGGATTGAAATTCCCTCCCAGAATCCCCACTTGTTTGCGATTGGTTTCTTTCTTTTCAACCTCTAATTCAACCTTGGTAAAGGGTGTTAAGAGTTCAATAGCCATAGGCTCTCCTTCTTAGATTTCTTTGACCTGTTTGGAAATTTTACGGTTCTCTTTCTTGCTAGATTGTTTGAATAAAATCAGGATGCGACCGATTTTTTGGACCGTATCCACACCGATTTCTTCTTCCAAGATTTCAGCTACTTCGTGGATGTTTTCATCCGTATTTTGTAGCAAGGTCACCTTGATCAATTCACGCGCATCCAGCGCCTGACGAACACTGGTTTTAATCTGGTCATTGAGACCATTTTTCCCAATCTGAATGATGGGTTTAAGACTGTGTGCCTGACTGTTTAAAAAGGCACGCTGTTTTGAAGTTAATGACATAATTTCTCTTTTCTTTATTCAACTAAGCAGAGCTAGTCTGCTAACATTTTCTGAATCACTTGAGGAGGCTCTTTCAGCTTGTAGATACCAGTGTAGGGAAACTCCAGATAGCTTTGTAGTATTCCCTCATAGGCAAATGCTGTAGTTTCACCTTCTGCCATGACAAAGGAAATCCGCACATGGGGTGAAACCAACGGTGCATCGTGAACACTATCTTGACGGGTCTTTTTTGCATTTCCAAGTTCTGTCAAAAAAGTTGCTATCTCTTCTGATTGGTCGATTTTGACTACCTCTTGACCTTGGACCAAACGAATTTCCCGGACCTCACTGGCTTTGGGAAGATTTGGTTCTTCCCCTGGCCAAAACCAATAGGCCAGAACACACAAACCAACAATGGCCAGCATACCAACTACTTTTCTCATAAGTGACCCCATTTTAGACTTCATTAAATAATGGCCTTGCGGATGACCACATCAACACCCTTAGGAGCCCAAGCAGCAATCTTGGCCTTTTCATTGACACGAATCCAACCAAGTCCTGAAAAGACCACATCCGTCTTCTCGTTGATGGTAAATTCATGGCGGACCAATTCAGGAAATTCTTTCAATTCCTTGCTGGTTGGCGGCACTAAAAGTGAGCCCGCATGTTTCTGGTAAAATTCACTAGCTCCCTGCAGTTTGGTGCGGTGGAGTTGGAGCTCATTGTCAAAGAAGGCCGTAAAGCCTTGGCGTTCACCAGCCACAAAGTCAAATCGTCCCAGACCAGCCAAGAACAAGGTTTGTTCTGGATTGAGCTGGTAGGTCTTTGGCTTGATTTCCTTACGAGGGCTGATGTACTTGAGGTTTTTAGCCGTCAAATAATGGGCCATCTGGTGGCGATGGATAATTCCTGGCGTATCATAAATGAAAGAACCATCATCCAGAGGAATCTCAATCTTATCTAAAGTTGTCCCTGGAAAACGTGAGGTGGTAATGACATCCTTGTCCCCTGTGATTTCTTGGATAATGGCATTGATGAGCGTTGACTTGCCGACGTTGGTCACGCCGACCACATAGACATCCCGACCCTTGCGGTGTTGTTCAATTTTTTCAATCAAGTCCTTGATAGCTTGCTTGTTTTGGGCCGAAGTCAAGACCACATCAACTGGTCGCATGCCGATTTCATGCGCCCGCTCGGTCAACCACTGAGTAACCTTACCTGGCTTGACTGACTTGGGTAAAATATCCTGCTTGTTGCCGACCAAAAGCACGTCATTTCCAGAAATAAAACGAGGCAAACCAGGAATGACTGACCCATTGAAATCAAAAATATCAATGACATTCACTACCAAGGCATCGCTTTCTCCTACACTATGGAGGAGTTTCAAGAAATCATCGTCTGAGATATTGACATCTGAAATCTCATTGTAATGGCGCAAACGGAAACACCGCTGACAGTAAAGTTGCCCTGTTTCCAGACCTTTTTCGAGGGCAGATTGGGGAGTAAATCCGGCAATCTCTTTATCTGTCGTCTGAATTTGAGCACCACAACCGATACAAAATAATTCTTCCACTTACATCTCCCTCTTGTAGTCTATCGCTCCATATTTGGCGATAATTTTCTTTATGGTCCGTCGCTCACGCCAACGGTTAATCTGCGTATTGATCGAGTCTGACTGAATCAAGGGCTTGACCAAAACAGACTTGAGCCCTGCTCGCTTAGCAGCCCGAATGTCCGTCATCAACTGATCACCAATCATAACCACTTCATGTGGCTGGACATCAAAGCGTTTCAGTGCACGGTTCATCCCAAAGGTGAAAGGCTTGAGAGCGAAGGCTTCAAACTCAATTCCAAAAGGGGCCACTGCTCGCTTTACCCGCTCATATTTGTTGTTAGAAACCACCACAACGGGAATGCCTGCGGCCTGTAAATCCTGTAACCACTGGCGCATCTCTGGTGTACCATCGGGATTATTCCAAGCAATTAAGGTATTGTCCAAATCGACAAAGACCACCTTAATACCCTGTTTTTTCAAACTGTCAACCGTTACATCATAGGCCTTTTCCAAGGCAAAATCTGGCATGTAATTCTCTAAACTCACTAATTTCTCCAAAAAATATAATCAGATAATTATAGCATTTTTTCGCAAAAAAAGCGAATAACAAGGGGAACGATCATTTCCGCATCCCATCAAAAAAGGACCGACTAGGTCGCATCCTTTCTGAGCATTTTATTGGTCAACGACATGAGTCCTTGATTCTTCCAGACTTCATTCTATTTCTCCACCCGACTGCCAAATGCCACGAGTTGACGAATTTCTTCTATTTCGCCCTCATGCAGACCTTTGACGATTTTCGAGCCCATAATCACGCCGTCCGATACGCGGTTAAATCGGAGAATATCCTCTTGGCTGGAAACGCCAAATCCTGTTAATACTGGGACAGGAGACAAAGCCCTTAAGCGTTTCAGGTGACCATCCAAGTCCTCACGGTACTGGTTGCTCTTGCCGGTCACGCCATTGATGGCAACGGCGTAAACAAACCCTTCCGCATCCTGCACCAATTCTTGCTGCCGGTCAGTCCCTGTTGTCAAACTAACCAAGCGAATGAGGCATAAATCACTCTTTTCCAGATAGGGACGCAGGATATCCTCATGTTCGTAAGGTAGATCAGGAATAATCAAGCCTTTGACAGAAGTCGTCTCCAAATCGCGGAAAAACTGGTCCAAGCCATATTGAAAAACAGGATTAAAATAAGTCATCAAGATGAGTGGCACCTGACTGGCTTGCCCTTGCAACTGCTTGATAATGTCCAACAGATGGACACCCTTGGCCAAACTGCGTTGCCCCGCCTCCTCAATCACAGGACCGTCCGCAACAGGGTCCGAGAAAGGAACACCGATTTCAATAGCTGAAACGCCTGCCTGCTCCAGAAAATCAATGGTTTCAAATAGTCCATCTAAACCCTTTTCATGGTCACCGGCCATGATGTAGGGAAGGAAAATGCCCTTGCCATTTTCCTTAATATTCCGCAAGTGTTTTTCTAGTATTTTTGTCATTGTTCTTGGTCCTTTCTTTGGGCAGCTAAGCGTTCCTTGACTTGAGCAACATCCTTGTCACCGCGACCTGATAGGCAGACGATGATGGATTTGTCTGGTCCCAATTCCTTGGCTAAGCGTGGCAGATAGGCGATGGCATGGCTAGATTCTAAAGCTGGAATAATCCCTTCCAAGCGCGACAAGAGTTGGAATCCTTCCAAGGCCTCTTCATCAGTGACAGACACGTAGGTCGCCCGTTCGATTGCATTGAAATAGCTGTGCTCCGGCCCAATTCCCGGGTAATCCAAGCCGGCAGAAATGGAGAATGCCTCCATGATTTGCCCATTTTCATCCTGTAAGACGTCCATAAGCGCGCCGTGTAAAACTCCCGGTTTCCCTTTTGCAAAAGTCGCCGCATGATGCTCTGTGTCCAGACCCAGTCCAGCCGCCTCTACGCCATACATGGCAACGGACTCGTCATCGACAAAGGGGTAAAAGAGCCCCATGGCATTAGAGCCACCACCGATACAGGCCAAGAGGGCATCGGGCAATTGTCCACCAGAAAGATCTGAAAATTGCTGCTTGGCCTCGCGTCCAATCACGCTTTGGAAGTCGCGGACGATTTCTGGAAAGGGCGCTGGCCCCAACACGGAGCCCATGACATAATGGGTATCTTCAACTTGAGCCACCCAAGCGCGCAGAGCGGCATTGACCGCATCTTTTAGCACACGCGAGCCATCGGTCACCGCATGCACCTTAGCACCCAGCAACTCCATCCGAAAGACATTGAGCGCCTGACGTTTGACATCTTCCTCGCCCATGTAAATGGTACACTCCATATCAAAGAGGGCTGCTGCTGTCGCAGTTGCTACACCGTGCTGACCTGCACCCGTTTCAGCAATAATTTTCTTCTTGCCCATGCGTTTGGCCAAGAGTACCTGCCCCAAAGAATTGTTAATCTTGTGGGCACCCGTGTGGTTGAGATCTTCTCGTTTGAGGTAAATCTTGGCCCCACCACAATAATCGGTCAAACGTTTGGCGAAATAGAGGGGATTTTCTCTGCCCACATACTGGCGGAGCAAGTGGTCAAATTCCGCTTGAAAAGCAGGGTCCTCCTTGGCTGAACGGTAGGTTTCTTCTAGCTCCAAAACAGCTGTCATCAAGGTTTCCGGCACGAAACGGCCGCCATATTGGCCAAAAAAGCCATCTTTATTGGGTTGTTGATAGGTCATTTTTTCACTCTTTCTATAAATGCTTTAATTTTGACAGGATCCTTGTGTCCATCCGTCTCTACTCCAGACGAAACGTCCACAGCATAGGGTGAAAACAAGTCTTGTGCCGTGGCAACATTGTCTACGGTCAAGCCACCTGCGATGAAAATCGGCTGTCTGAATTGCTTGCCGGTCAATAATTCCCAGTCAAATGTCTGCCCTGAGCCCGCTATAGGCGCATCGAAAAGCAGATAAGCCGCCTGTGTCTCACTGATATCGTCAGCCTTATCCAACTGAATGGCCCTAATAACAGGAACAGGGACTTGCTGAACATAGCTTTCATCCCAATCGCCGTGAATTTGCACAATATCCAAAGGCACTTGACCAATGGCCAACTGCAATTCTGTCGGGGTCGGACTGACAAAGACACCAACGATTTGCATCCTTTCCGGGATGAGCGTCGCCAATTGATGCGCTCTTTCTAGGCTGACCTGCCGCCTGCTGGGAGCAAAGACAAAGCCCAGATAATCCGCACCGCCCTCGACAGCCGCTCGCACAGCCTCTTCAGTGGATAAGCCACAGATTTTAACCTTTGTCAATGGCCAACTCCTTTACCTTCTGCTGAACATCCTCCGCCTGCATGAGGGCAGTCCCCACCAAAATGGCTTGAAAATGAGGTGCCAGTAAAGCCGCATCTGCCCCACTGAAAATAGCCGATTCAGATACATAGACGGCTTGGTCTTGAAAATGCTTGTTCAAGTCCAAACTGGTCTGCAAATCCGTTTCAAAAGTCGTCAAATTGCGGTTGTTCACCCCGATAATCTTGGCACCGATACGATGAGCAATCTCTAATTCTACCAAGTTATGGATTTCCACCAAGACTTCCAAGCCCAGTTTGCTGGCAAAATCATAGAGTTCCTGCAAACGATTTTCCGGTAAAGCCGCAACAATCAATAAAATCACCGTAGCCCCAGCATTTCGTGCACGAACAATCTGCTTTTCATCAATGATAAAATCCTTGGCCAAGGTTGGAATAGACACCGCCTCTGAAATCTGACGGAGATAGTCAATCTTGCCTTTGAAGAAAACCTCATCCGTCAAGACCGAAATCATGGCCGCACCCGCCTCTTGATAAGTCCGCGCCTGAGCTAGAATATCAACATCCAGATTAATGGCGCCCAAACTAGGGCTGGCTTTTTTGATCTCGGCAATAATCTGTAGGCACTCCGAATGCTCCTTGACATAGTCGTAGAAAGAATAGGTCTGGCGAAGTGGCTGAACTTCCTCCAAAACAAGTCTAGCCACTTCTTTTTCTTTCTGCTCTAAAATGGTTGGTAAAAATGCTTTTGTCATACCTGTACCTCTCGGAGTGCCTCTAATTTGGCAAGGGCTGAACCATCCGCCAGCAATTGACGGGCTAGGGTAATGCCATCCTTGATACTGTCTACCTTACCATTGGCAAAAAATCCCAAACCAGCATTGAGCACCGTTGTTTCCAGATAGGGACTGGCTTGGTTGCGCAAGACGGAAACGAGAATGTTTGCATTTTCCTTGGCATCGCACCCGCGAATATCAGCTGGCTCCACGCGTTGCATACCCAAATCCTTGTAGGAAAAACTGCCTTGGCTAATCTGCCCATCGGACAAGAGCGTGTAATGATTGGTGCCATACAAGGCCGCCTCGTCCATATTATCAGGACCGGTCACAATCACACCTCGACGCAGGCCCAGACTTTTCATGACCTGAGCCAATTCCAAGTGCAAATCGCCACGGAAAACGCCCATCAATTGGGTATCCAGAGATAACGGATTGGCCAACGGACCTACAATATTCATAATGGTCGGGATACCCAAAGCCTTACGAGCCGGACCGATATAGCGCATGGCTGGGTGCATGGATTGGGCAAAGACGAAGGCCAATCCGACTTCTGACAAGGCACGAGCCAAATTTTCTGGACTAGCCGCGATGTTGATGCCTAATTCTTCCAGAACGTCTGCCGAACCCGACTTGGAGGATACGGAACGGTTACCTCCCTTGGCCAGACGGACACCGCCCGCCGCTAGGATAAATCCTGCTGTTGTTGACACGTTAAAGCTATAAGACTGGTCCCCTCCTGTACCACAATTACACATGGCATCGGTAAAGGTCTCTGGCAGCTGAATGGCGTGGGCCTTGAGTGATTTGACCACACCTGTAATCTCCTCGACCGTTTCCCCCTTGGTCTTAAATCCCAGCAATAGCGCTGCAATCTGACTTTCCGACAATTGCCCCTCTAGTATTTGGGCAAAGACCCCTTCCACTTCTGACTGCTGTAAATCCTGTCTGGCTGCTATTTTTTCGTAAATTGCTTTCATCTGATTACCTCTTTCACAAACGCTTCAATCATCTTGATCCCATCTGGTGTACCGATACTTTCTGGATGATATTGCAGACCATAAATGGGTAAAGTCACATGCTGGATGGCCATAATTTCCCCATCGTCTAGCGTGCGCGCCGTTACCTGAAAATCCTTTGGCATCTCCGTCACGACAATGGAGTGGTAGCGCATGATGGTCACTTCCTTTTCCAAACCTGCAAACAAGGGCGACGATGCCTCCAAGTTCATCTGGCTCTGCTTTCCATGCATGACCTGTCGCGCCAGACCAAGCTGACCGCCAAAAACCTCTGCAATCGCCTGATGACCTAGACAAATCCCC
This sequence comes from Streptococcus sp. A22, assembly GCF_043674215.1. Taxonomy (NCBI): domain Bacteria; kingdom Bacillati; phylum Bacillota; class Bacilli; order Lactobacillales; family Streptococcaceae; genus Streptococcus; species Streptococcus sp. A22. The sequence continues at coordinate 18,461 of NZ_JBIMJQ010000011.1, read as the reverse complement.
AAAATCGGTTTCTTCCCAGCAAAGGCTGCAATCATCTCTTCCATTTTACCCGCATCTGCTGGCCAACCCGGTCCCGGAGAAAAGACCAGACCATCTGCCTTTTCGGCCTCTACAAAGAGTTGCTGGTCATCATTTCGCAAGACCTTAATCTCTGTAAAAGCTCCCACATATTGGGCCAAATTATAGGTAAAGGAATCGTAGTTATCAATAATGAGAATCATGGCAAATCTCCTATTCTAGTCATGGCCTTGGCCTTGTTGACCGTCTCTTGGTATTCATTTCCCGGAATGCTGTCGTAGACAATTCCTGCGCCCGCTTGAACATAGGCCATCTGATTTTTGATAATCATAGTCCGAATGGCAATGGCAAAATCCATATCACCAGAGGCAGATAGATAACCGATGGCACCTGCATAAACACCGCGCTTTTCCTTTTCCAGTTGGTAAATCCGTTGCATGGCACGAATTTTCGGTGCGCCTGATACCGTACCTGCTGGCAAGGTCGATTTGAGAGCGTCCAATGGGCTGAGTTCTGGTAATAGCTGCCCTTTGACAATACTGGTTAAGTGCATGACATAGCGAAAGAGCTCCACCTCCATGTACTTGGTCACTCGAACACTGCCGATTTGAGCAATCCGCCCCAAATCATTTCGCCCCAAATCAACCAACATCCGGTGCTCCGCCACCTCTTTCTGATCAGCTAACAAATCCGCCGCCAACGCCTTATCTGCCTCTTCATCCAGACCACGCGGACGTGTCCCCGCAATGGGATTGGTCGTTACCAGACCATCCTTGACAGAAACCAAACTTTCTGGACTAGCTCCGATAATCTGATAGTCCCCAAAATCATAAAAGTAGAGGTAATTTGAAGGATTGGTCACCCGCAAATTCCGGTAATAATCCAGTGGCTTGCCAGAAATTGGTGCCGAGAAGCGCTGACTAAGAACACATTGGAACATATCCCCCTGACGAATGAGCTCCTTGGCTTTTGTCACCATCCCCTCAAATTCTTCTTTTTCCAGATGATTGTGGAAAGACAAGGAATGAAGGTCATGCGGTGCAAATTCAGCCGGATGCGCCTGCTTGAGCGACTGCAAGACTTGCTCCAAAGCGCTAGCCATTTCCTGTTCATTTCGACCGCTGTAGATATTGTCCTCATGTATGGAAATGGTCTCTTTTTTATGGTCAAAGACCAAATAGGACTCATAGATGAAAAAGTGCATATCTGGCGTGCCAATCGGATCAACCGGAATATCGCCAATGTTTTCATAGAGGCTAATCATGTCATAACCAAGGAAACCAATGGCGCCACCGCTAAAGGGACCGGCATCCGCTACTGGATGTTTACCCGTCAATTCCTGTAGATAATCCAGTGGGTCGGCATCAATAACTTCGTCATTCCGCGTCAAGATGCCATTTTCAAATTTAATCTCATAAACCGGGTTATAAGCCACAATGGAAAAACGAGCATTTTCCTTGTCTCTGGGAATAGACTCCAAAATCATCTTGTGCTGCCCCTCTAGGCGCATATAGGCTAAAATCGGGGTTAAAATATCTGCGGATAAACTTGTTTTCATATAGAACTCCTCTCGCGAACACAAAAAACCTCGCACAGAAAAAATCTGTGCGAGGGCGTCTAATCATAGCTAGCGCGGTGCCACCTCCATTGACAAGAGTAGCAAAAAAGCCCTTGTCCTCTCAAGCTCCTCCAACAAGGAGCCGCACGGTAAGGGGTGCCAACCGGAAGGATATTGTTTACCTTCTCTTATTTTCCATCAGCCCATTTCAACTTCGTCTGCTACTGGCTCGCAACAACCGCCAGTTTTCTGGAAACAAACCTGAAGTCTACTTCTTCTGATTGCTATTATTTTACACTATTATTTCTATATGTCAATCTTTTTTTCAGAATTTTTTTAAAATATTCGGATATTCGGATTTTCAACTCTACACAAAAAAGGACTGGACAAGGTCCAATCCTGTGTGATGATTATTTACGTTTTGGTGGGTTGTGGATCGCAACACCAAGCACATCAAGGAAGGCTTCGTACATCACTTCTGAGAAGGTTGGGTGACCGTGGATGGATGCTGCCACGTCATCAACTGTCAACTCAGATTCCATGATAGTTGCTGCTTCGTTGATCATTTCAGCTGCAACTGGACCGATGATATGAACACCAAGGATTTCATGGTATTTCTTATCAGCAATCACTTTTACGAAACCATGTGCTTCATTAGAAGCGATGGCACGACCGTTACCAGTGAAGCTGTTGCGACCGATAAGGATGTTTTCTTTACCGTATTTCTCGATAGCCTGGTCTTCTGTCAAACCAACCATAGCGATTTCTGGGTGTGTGTAAACCGCTGCTGGTGTGAAATCCAATTTAGCCTTGTGGTGGTTACCATGGATGGCATTTTCAGCTGCCACTTCACCCATACGGTAAGCAGCGTGGGCCAACATCTTAGTACCGTTGACATCACCTGGTGCGTAGATACCTGGGATAGATGTTTCTTGGTACTCGTTAACCTTGATACGACCGCGGTCTAGTTCAAGGTTAAGATTTTCAAGACCAGCCAATTGTGGTACACGACCGATTGAAAGAAGGGCTTTTTCAGAAACGATTTCTGAGCCGTCGTTCAATTTGATGGTCAACTGGTTGTTAGCTTCAACGATTTCAGATACACCAACTGAGGTCAAGAATTTCATACCTTTCTTAGAAAGGACTTTTTGCAATTCAACAGACACTTCGCGGTCCATACCTGGAATGATACGGTCTGCCATCTCAACAACTGTTACTTCTGTGCCGTATGATGCGTAAACCAAACCAAGTTCTACACCGACTACGCCGCCACCCATAACAGTGAGTGACTTAGGAATTTCACGCAAGTCAAGGATATCATCAGACGTCAATACCAACTTAGAATCGATACCTGGGATATTGATGCGGGATACCTTAGAACCTGTTGCAAGAACGATGCTACGACCTTTGATAACCTTGTCGCCGATGACAACAGTCTTGTCAGGGTTTACTTGACCAAGACCGTTGAAGATGGTTACCTTATTGGCTTTCAAGAGACCTGCTACACCGCCTGTCAAGGTCTTCACAACCTTGTTCTTGAAGTCAACTGTCTTGTCCATATCAACTGTGTAGTTAGTTGAAGCAAGGTTGATACCACGCTCAGCCGCAATCTTCAAGCCGTCAAGGATTTCCGCGTTTTTGAGGTAGGTCTTCGTTGGGATACATCCCTTGTTCAAGCAGGTACCACCAAATTCTGATTTCTCAACGATAGCGATTTTACCGCCCAATTGAGCACCACGGATAGCCGCGTAGTAACCAGCAGGACCACCACCGACTACGACCATGTCGTACTCATCCGCAGCCAATTCTGCCTTAGGAGCTTGTGGAGCAGCTGCAGCAGGTGCTCCAGGAACTTCCAAGCCAGCTGCTTTCAAATCAGCAGTTGCTTGAGCGACTTCAGCCGCTGCTGGAGCAGCACCGCTACCTGCTTCAACTGTTTCACCTTCTGCACCAAGGTAAGCGATAACTTCTGTTACAGGAACAGTCGCACCGTTACCATGAACGATTTTCAAAAGAACACCTGAATCTTCAGCTTCTAGCTCCATGCTAGTCTTGTCAGACATCATTTCCAAAATCACATCGCCTTCATTGACGAAATCACCTTCAGCTTTTTTCCACTCGATGATTTCACCTTCTTGCATGTCCACACCGAGTTTCGGCATAATAATTTCAATTGCCATAATTATGATACAAAGAACGTCCAAATGCGACTAAATTTTAGGAGTCCAAAGCAGGATGTTCACATCCAAGGCGGACTATCTAAATTCCGAGCATTTAGTTCGTGTTCAAATGTCACGAACCCGTTCTACATCCTTTCTTTGTTTTCTAATCAGAAATCTAATTCTCTAGTTTAAACCAATGGAGATCTTATCTTAGATCAACAATTCAAGCGGGTTTTCCAACAAGTTCTTGAGGTCAACCATGAATTTCGCGCCGTTCATACCATCAACAATACGGTGGTCAATGGTCAAGCAGAGTGCCATGATTGGACGGATTTTGATTTCACCGTCGATGACAACCGGTGTTTGAACCGTTGACGCCACACCAAGGATAGCAGAGTTTGGTTGGTTGATGATTGGGTTAAAGGTCTTAGTTCCAAACATACCCAAGTTTGTGATAGAGAATGTCGAACCAGACATTTCAGCACCCTTCAACTTACCAGATTGCGCTTTCTTGATGACATCTTTGGATGCAACCACGAATTCAGACAAGCTCATCTTATCTGCACCGTGAACAACTGGTACAACCAGACCTCCATCCATACCAACAGCGATACCAAGGTTAACGAACTTGTGCAATTCGATTTCTTGAGCATCGTTGATGAGAGACGCATTCATGTAACGGTGTTCTTCTTTCATAAGCGTACGAACAACTGCAAGACTGATCAAGTCTGTGAAGGTTACTTTAAGACCTGTCTTGTTCATGATTGGTTCAAGAACCTGCTTACGAAGTGCCATGAGGTTGGTCATGTCAATGTCGTAGTTCAGCGTGAAGGTTGGTGCAGTCAAGTAAGAGTTAACCATACCTTTCGAAATAGCCTTACGCATTGGACTCATCTTGATGATTTCAACGCCTTCTGGCAATTCTTTGACTGATTTTTCTTCTGCTTTAGGACTAGCTGCTGCTTCAACCGCTGGAGCTGGTGCAACAAGGGCAAGAACGTCTTCTTTCTTGATTTTACCGTTGACACCTGTTCCTGTCACAGTTGTCAAATCAACACCCAGGTCAGCTGCAATACGAGCTGCAAGTGGAGTAGCCTTAGGAGCCGCACCTTTGAAGTCTTCAACGTCAGACTTGTGGACACGACCATTGGCACCCGTACCAGGTACTAAACCAAGGTCGATACCCAAATCACGCGCCAATTTACGAGCTGCTGGAGTTGCACGAACTTTACCACCACCTTGCGGTTTCGCAGCCACTACTGGAGTTACAATAACCGGTGTACGGCTAGCAGGAACTTCTTCGATAGCTGCTGCTGGCTCAACCGCTGGAGCAGAGCTACCAGCCGCTTCCACTGTTTCACCTTCTGCGCCGAGATAGGCAATGACTTCCGTTACCGGAACTGTCGCACCATTTCCATGCACAATTTTCAAGAGAACGCCTGACTCTTCAGCTTCCAATTCCATGCTGGTTTTATCAGACATCATTTCCAAGATGACGTCGCCTTCATTGACGAAATCGCCTTCCTGTTTTTTCCACTCGATGATTTCACCTTCTTGCATGTCCACACCGAGCTTAGGCATAATAATTTCAATTGCCATATTTAAGATACCAGGGCCCAACAGAGAGTGACTGGAAATGAGAAATTCCTAAAAATTCCTGATTCCCCAACTCTCCGGCCGGGTTCAATTCCTTTCTTTCAGTTTCTTACGTTTCATTCTTGTTTATAACAAGATTTTCTCTTAACCCTTGTTAACTTGTTTGTAGATTGCCGCTTTGATTTTCTCTACGTTTGGCAATACAGCATTTTCAAGAATGTTTGCGTAAGGAACTGGTACATCGTCTGAAGCGATACGGATGATTGGTGCATCCAAGTAGTCAAAGGCTTCGCTTTCTGTGATGATCGATGCGATTTCACCGATGAAACCACCTGTTTTATAAGCATCGTTGACCAAGATAACCTTACCAGTTTTCTTCACAGATTCGATGATCAATTCTTTATCCAATGGGATAAGGGTACGTGGGTCAACCACTTCTACGCTGATGCCTTCTGCAGCTACTTCTTCAGCCGCTTTCAAGGCACGTTCCAACATACGACCGTATGAAATAATGGTTACATCAGTACCCTCACGTTTGATTTCACCTTTACCAAGTGGAATGTAGAAATCTGGGTCCAAATTCACTTCTTCTTTTTTACCGTAAAGAGCTTTTGGCTCCAAGAAGATAACTGGGTTGTTATCAAGGATAGATGATTTCAAAAGACCTTTTGCATCGTTAGCTGTACCAGGTGCGACAACCTTGATACCTGGGATGTGCGTCAACCAAGCTTCAAGAGATTGTGAGTGCTGGGCAGCAGAACCGATACCTGAACCTGAAGCCACACGGAAAGTTACAGGTGTCTTCAAACCACCACCAAACATGTAGTTTGTTTTAGCAGCTTGGTTAACAATCGCATCAAGGGCAATGGTTACGAAGTCCATGAAGGTCAAGTCAACGATTGGACGAAGACCAGTTTGAGCCGCACCAACTGCAGAACCAGCAATTGCTGCCTCAGAGATAGGCGTGTCGCGAACGCGTTTTGGACCAAATTCATCCAACATACCAACAGATGTACCGAAGTCACCGCCGTAGATACCGACGTCTTCACCCATCAAGAATACTTTTTCATCCTTACGCATTTCTTCGCTTTGAGCCAAGTTAATCGCTTCACGCAAGGCCATTACTTTTGTTTCAGCCATTTTTACAATTTCTCCTACTTATAAAAAATTTTTCTTCAATCTAGACTGCAGACTAGTCCACAAAAACGTCTTCGTATGCAATTGAAATATCTGGATCTGGGCTTTCTTGTGCGAATTTCACAGCTGCTTCTACTTGCTCTGCAACTTGTGCTTCGATTGCATCCAATTCTTCGTCGGTAGCAATTTTGTTTTCAGTCAAATACTTGCGGTATTTCTTAAGCGGATCTTTTGCTTTCCACTCGTTAACTTCTTCTTTTGTACGGTAAACACCAGCATCGGCTGTTGAGTGACCAAACCAACGATAAGATTCAACCTCAACCATGGCTGGACCGTTACCTGCACGAACATATTCGATAACTTCTTGCATTTTCTCGTAAACAGCAACCACATCGTTACCATCTTCGATATAGTGACCTGGCATACCGTAAGCCGCTGCACGAAGGTAAAGGTGAGGAATCTTGGTGGAGTAAGAAATATCAGTTGAGATACCGTAGCGGTTGTTTGTGATAAAGAAGATAACTGGCAAATTCCAAACAGCTGCCAAGTTCATTGACTCATGGAAAGAACCTTCGTTAGTCGCTGAGTCACCTGAGAAGGCGATAACGATATTATCTGTACCAAGGTATTGTTGGGTCAAAGCCGCACCAACAGCCAGGGCATAACCACCACCTACGATACCGTTAGAACCGAAGTTCCCTTTTTCAACGTTGGCCAAGTGCATGGAACCACCTCGGCCTTTAGATGTACCAGTTGCCTTACCAGCAAGCTCTGCCATCATACCGTTGATATCAATACCTTTTGCAATAACGTGACCGTGACCACGGTGGTGAGAGAAGATAATATCTTGGTCTGTCAAGCTAGCAATCGGACCAACCGCTGCTGCTTCTTCACCAACTGAGAAGTGAGTCATACCTTGTACAAAGCCACGACGCACTAATTTGTTCAACTTCATGTCAACATCACGAATTTGCTGCATTTTCAAGAACATATCCAAATGTTGCTCTTTTGAAATAGATACCATAATTTCCTCCAAAGGTTTTTTCTCTTTCCTTACTATGATAGACCTTTTTTTCACAAATGGCAAATTTTTGAACCGTTTTCTATTTTCTTGTAAACTTTCTGAAAACCTTGATTTCGTTCACTTTTTCACAAAAATATCGACAAGGACACACCTGATAAAGTTCTTTTTATCACAAACTTTTTTTCTCTTGAACTTCCAATTGTTTCTATGGTAAACTAGAGGTGGAGGTAGGTATGGATTTTGAGCTATTTCTTATCATTTGTAACTACATAGGGACAATCGCTTTTGCTGTTTCAGGTGCCGTTAAAGGTTTCAGAAAAAAACTAGATATATTTGGGATTTCTCTCCTCAGTCTGATGACAGCTGTGGGAGGTGGTATTATTCGAGATATCATGGCCAATCGTATTCCAACTGCTCTGACGGACCCTTCAGCCATCTACTTATCCGTTGTCGTGGCCATTCTACTCTATCTCTGCGCCATTCATATCCGACAGGATACACCTCTTGACAAGCGGGCCCTGATTCTCCTTGCCCAAACCAACCTCATCTTCGACGCGATAGGTCTGGCGATTTTCGCCCTAATCGGGGCCAACACTGGCATAGAGTTACAGCTAAATGCTGTGACAACAGGTATTCTTGCGACCCTGACTGGAGTTGGTGGTGGCATTGTCCGAGACTTATTGGTCAATGAGACCCCTATTGTCCTTCGAGAGGACGTTTATGCTGTCTTGGCCCTATTTTCCGGTATGATTTACCATATCTGTGTGGTCAATTGGCAACTACCTCAAATTCCTACCTTTATTACTATATTTGTCATCTCTTTGATTATCCGACTGCTAGTCATCAAATACAAAATCAATCTTCCCAACATGGATAGAAAACCAAAGGCCTGAGCATCAACTCAAGCCTTTCACTATTGTGCTTCTATCTGAATCCAGGTCAAACTGTTCAGATCAAAAACTGGTGATTCTGCTTCTATCTCAGGAACAGGACCCAATCCCGGAATATGTTCGTCATATTGATAGAGCTTGGATTGACCAGCAACCTCATAAAGATAGCTACCATCTTGTAGGGGACGGAGAATGGCCTCCTCACCTATTTCAGGACCGATATGACGGAAACTGTCAACCAGGCGTAAGAGGTCCCCTCCACCATACAGAGTATAGAGGTCAATCAGCACATAACTATCTGATTTTTTCAGAGCAATAATCAGATCTTCAACCCCATCTTGGTTAAAATCATACAGGCTATAGAAAGCGCCAGCATAGATTTCCGGCTGATGAACCAAGACTAATTGGGTGCTGACCTGTTCGGGATTGATAGCTTCTGGTTGGGCAAGACTAGCTTGGTAATTTCCGATGACGTCCTGATAAATTACTGGTAAGGAAAAACCTTGCTGAGCAGAAGACCCCGCCTCTTGCTCACTTGAACCAACCGATATCTCTTCTGATTCCGTTGGAGCAGAAGTTTGAGTAGACGTTTCTGTCTCAGTAGTAGTGGACTGCAAATCTGCTGGCTGACAAGCAGCTAGAAATGTCATAGCCCCCAAGAGCAGACCAAGATATTTTACCCTCTTCATAGAAACCTCCAAATGTTCTTTCTATTCTTAGTATAACAAATATTCTGAGGCTTGTATAGGATTTGGAGAGCCAGAACGAATAACCCCTGACTCTCATAACATTTCAATCAGCTTATCTGAAGTCAGTCACCCCTTTCAAACTAACTCAATAGTAACAGCATTCTTTGTCTCCAATCTACAGATAGTTCAATGCTCATAGTTCTCGCTCCATCCCCGATAAAATATAAAAAAAGAAAGAAAACACCCGACAAATGCCGGGCGCCTTCAGGAGATTATATGAAAAAGAATAAATAGAGTATACTGAAGCCTCCTTAAAGAAAACTTAAAGTTTTCTTACCAAAACAATTTTGTTCCATGGACTTGGTCAATCGGTAGCTTGTTGACCAATTCTGGAACGTTATTCACCGTCAATCCACCACCAATAAGGATTTGAATTTTTCCCTTGGCATAAGTCACAATCTCGTTTAGCCAGTCAATGTTTTCCAAAGCACAACCAGACAGATTACCCCGCGTTAAAATCCGCGTCACACCGTGTGCTGCCAGCCAATCAATGGCCTCAAATTGTCTCCTGCGTGGTATTTGATCAAAGGCCATGTGAAAAACAACTTCGCACCCTTCAGACACGGCCAATAATTTCTCCAAAGCGACCTCGTCCAGCCAATTTTCCTCGGTCAACAGACCATAAACCAGACCGTCCGAACCCAGTTTCTTGGCCACCTTACAATCTTCTACCATCATGTCCACTTCCACCTCATCATAACAGAAATTCCCGCCACGGGGGCGAATCATGGTCATGACCGTCGCATTATTTTCATGGGCCAGTTGACAAACGTAATCAATCACCGCATAGCTAGGTGTCGTTCCACCGACTGCCAAATTATCGCACAACTCCACTCGTTGCGCCCCTAAAGAAAGGGCACGCGCTACGTCAATATGGTTCTCCGAACAAAATTCTCTAAGCATATTTTCTCCTTTGTAAGCCTTTTCTTTTAGTATAACAAAAAAGAGCATCTTAACCAATACTCTTTCGTGAAATCACTAAATCTTTCAGGGAAATAAGTAGAACAGCCACCAAAATCAGCACCATCCCCAAAAAATCAATGGGATAAAATTGCTCATTAACTAGCCAAACGGCAAAAAAGACCGATGCGACCGGCTCAATCGAAGCCAAAAGACTGCCTTTGACCGGACCGACCATGCTGACGCCCTTGAGAAAGGCCGTATAGGCAAAAATGGTACCAACACCAACAATTCCCAACATGCCCAAGAGACTACCACCGTCCACGGGAAGGCTCTGGCCCCAGGTCCTAAAGGCAAGAACTGCCACCAAACCACCCATCAGCATGCCAATCCCAATGACCACCATACTTCCATATTGGCGAATATAGCGACTAGGCAGGATGATATAGAGGGCGTAAGTGAAGGCTGAGAAAATCCCCCATGCCAGACCAATCGGTGTCACCGCCAGCTTGTCCAATTGCCCGTGTGTCGCAATCAGAAATGTACCTACTACAGCAAGAGCAATCGACATCAATTCAACCGCTGTCGGCTTTTGTCGGTCCCGCAGACAGGTATAACCCAAGACCAAAATAGGACAGAGGTATTGCAAAACCGTTGCCGTACCGGCATTTGTATAGTAAATGGCTTGTAGATAAGCGATTTGATTGAGCACCAAGCCCAGCATGGCAAAAAGGAAAATCCCAAGCAGGGCCTTTTTATTTTTCAAAACAGCCATCAACTGGTCCCTACTGGTCAAATAGGCCACGCCCAGCAGAACCACGCCCGAAATCACCAAACGCAGGGTCGTAATCATCTCAACCGTCACCCCACGCGTCATCAAATATTGCCCACTGACTCCCGACAAACCCCAAGCAATACCTGCCACAAGCGTAATGACAGTCCCTATTTTTGAATTTTTCATATCTACTCCTTTGATAACTTTTACTATTATAACAAAAAGAGCAGGCGTCTGCCTACCCTTCGAAAGTTATTATACAACCCCCACAAACTCGACAAACCTTCTAAAGGCAGCTTGGCCTTCTGGTGTGCGTTTGTAGACGCCGGCATCTTCAAGTACACGGGCAAAGATTTGTCCCACCGACGTGCGGACAATCTCTTGGACATTTTCAGCGGTAATTGAGCTGTGAGCGGTCTTCAAGCGGTCTGCCCAGTCTTGGTGATAGGCTGCCACTTGACTGTCCTGCCCCAGCAGGAATTTCTCCACCTCGGCCAACTCCGCCTTAAGGCGCGGTGGCAAGATGGCCAAGCCCATGACTTCAATCAAGCCGATATTTTCTTTCTTGATATGCTGAACATCTGGATGAGGATGGTAAATGCCGTCTGGAAATTCCTCCGAGGTCTGATTGTCGCGGAGGACCAAGTCCAGCTCATAACGACCGTCACGCTTGCGGGCAATCGGTGTAATGGTATGATGCGGTACTCCATTCTTCTCAGCCTTAATTCCAACCAAGTCATCTGAGTAGCTCCGCCATTTTTCCAAAATCTTAGTCGCCAAACCAAGCAGCTCCGTCCGTTCGCTGGAGGTCAAACGGATAACCGACATGGGCCACTTGACTAGTCCAGCCTGCACGCCCTCAAAACCTGCAAATGTCAGCTCCTGCTCAATAGGTGCCTCATCCATGGGGAAGGTGTGCCGACCGCCCTGATAGTGATTGTGGGTCAAGATAGAGCCACCCGAAATCGGTAAATCCGAATTGGAACCGACAAAATAACCCGGCAAAAGGTCAATCAAATCCAAGAGTTGCTCAAAGGTCTGTGGCGTAATGGCCATTGGCACATGCTCAGTATTGAGGAAAATGGCATGCTCATTAAAATAAGCATAGGGTGAATACTGAAAGCCCCAGTTCTCCTGCCCCAACTGAAGACGAATAATCCGGTGATTCGCACGAGCAGGATGATTGATCCGCCCCTGATAGCCCTCATTTTCCATACAGAGCAGGCATTTAGGATAATTACTTGCTTCTGCTAATTTGGCCGCCGCAATGGCTTTCGGATCCTTCTCTGGTTTGGACAAGTTGATGGTGATTTCCAGATTGCCATAATCTGTCGGTACTTGGTAATAGATATTTTTGGCAACAGCTGCTAGCTTGATATAATCATTGCGCTTGCTGAGGTCATAGAAAGCCGCAATAGCCTGCTCCGGACTATTTTCATAGGTCGCCCAAAATTGACGGTTGACCTGACTAGGAGCCGGTGTCACCAAGTCCATCAGACTAGCCCCAACCATGTCCTGCTCCTCCAAGAGTTCCCCAACTTGACCAGCCTCAAGAGCCGATGCCAACAAGGCATCTTTGAGGGCAATCATATCCGTCAGCTCCGTCTCAATGTCCAAGACCTGCTCGCCAACCAAAGCCAAAACCCGATTGCGCAGATAGAGACGGTCCATCTCCTCAAAGTCACTATGAACAATCGCTTGCTCCACAAATGTATCTACCAGATTTGCCATCGTCTCTCCTTCATCATTTCACATCTTACAAAACGGTTGAACCGCCAGCAATTTCTGCCACATAAAAGCTAGGTGCATAGCCGACCACTTCTGTGTAGGTCTTGCCAACATTTTCCTTAAAGGCCTCTACCTTATCCTTGTGGACAATGGCAATGCCACAGCCACCAAATCCTGCTCCCGTCATCCTCGCCCCGAGAACGCCCTCTTGTTGCCAAGCGGTGTGGGCCAACGTATCCAATTCCAGACCGGTCACTTCATAATCATGCTCCAAGGACACATGTGAGGCATTGACCAGACGACCGAATTTTGCCAAATCACCAGCTTCAAGCGCTGCCCGAGCCTGCAAGGTCCGTTGATTTTCCAGAACGGCATGGCGCGCCCGTTTGAGACGGTTTTCGTCCTTAATCAAGTAAGCATATTCGTCAAAAGTCCATTCGTCCAACTCACCCAAGGTCTCGATAGAGAGGACAGAATTGAGCTCTTCCACCGCTTTTTCACATTCCGCACGGCGCTCATTGTACTTAGAATCTGCCAATTCACGGCGCTTATTGGTATTCATGATAACAATGACATGGTCGCCCAAATCCAGCGGCACCAAGTCATATTCCAACGTATTGGTATCTAGGTAAATCGCCTTATTGTCCGCACCCATACCGATAGCAAATTGGTCCATGATTCCTGAATTAACCCCGATGAACTGATTTTCCGTCAATTTTCCGATTTTAACCAAATCAAGGCGAGTCAAGTCTAACTTGTATAGCTCCTCCGCAATAATCCCAATCAGCAGTTCCAAAGAGGCTGATGAGGACAGGCCAGACCCATTTGGAATATTGCCATAGATATAGACGTCCATACCCGAGTCAATCGTATGTCCAGCCTCCTGCAAGAACTTAAGTACGCCCTTGGCGTAGTTGGTCCAGTTATGGGCCTTGTCATAGACTAAATTGCCCAAATCCACCTCAATAATACCCAATTCCTCAAAATTGGCAGAGTAAAAGCGCAGGACTTGGTCATCACGCTTGCGGGCTGCACCATAGGTCCCCAAAGTAATGGCAGCTGGGAAAACATGACCGCCGTTGTAGTCCGTGTGTTCACCAATCAGGTTAATTCGACCTGGCGAGAAGAATGCCGCGTCCGCTTCTTGACCAAATACATCCTGAAAGGCTTGTGTGATTTGTTCCTTGTTCATAAGAACCTCCTTGAATTGTAATCGATTTCTTTTATTTTATATCTAAAAAAAGACCTTGTCAAGAATTTACTAAAATTTTACTAATCTTTTCTATTGTGCTATAATCAAAGAAAAAGAAAGGGGAAAGCCATGGTCACTATCAAAGAAATTGCAGTTAGAGCACAGCTCTCATCCGCCACTATTTCCAGAGTTCTCAATGGAGATAACAGCCTATCCGTCAGTCCAGAAACTCGCGAACGCATCCTAGACTTGGCTCAAGAAATGGGCTATACCAAACATTTGAAAAAGCAGGCGCCCCAACAAAAAGGCACCATCGGACTTGTCCAATGGTACACAGAAAGCGAGGAATTAGCCGACCTCTACTATTACTCTATCCGCGTCAGCATCGAGCGCGAGGCTAGCCGACTGGGCTATCAGCTCATCCTCTCCTTCAACGACCTGAGCAATCCGCTCCTGGCCGAGGTTAACGGCATCATCGCAGTGGGCAAATTTTCTTCTAGGCAAATAGCAGAGCTGACCAGCTTGTCTCCTCATCTGGTCTTTGTGGACAGTGATACTCTGACCGAAGGGTTCTCCTGTGTAACCACTGATTTTAACCACTCGGTTCAAACCGTCATCAATCATTTTCGCAGTCAAGGTATCGCTGACATCGGACTGCTAGTCGGGCAGGAAAAGACCTCCGACGGACAAGACCTGCCTGCCGACCCCCGCTTGCTCAGCTATCATGACTATCTGTCCACCTTGGGCATCTACAAAGAAAATTACTGCTATATCGGGAAATTTTCCACCCAGTCAGGCTACGAACTGATGACCCGTGCAATACAAGAATTGGGCGACGACCTGCCACCAGCCTTCTTCATGGCCAACGATACGCTGGCTGTCGGTGCTTTGCGAGCCCTACAAGAGCGGCAAATTGAGGTTCCTGATCGTGTTCAAATCATCACCTTCAACGACACCGCCATCACTCGTCAAGTCTATCCGGCACTCTCCTCTATCAGCGTTTTCACGGAGGAAATGGGCCTTGAAGCTATGCAACTCTTGGACCGCATCATTGCAAATCCAACCACCCACCACCCACGAAAAATCAAACTCAGAACGACATTGACCATTAGAGAAAGTTCATATTAAAAAAGGCTCTTTGTCAACAGTTGTAGGTGGGCGAAAATGACTTTTACGCGATTTCTAACCTTTCTAGGATAGCGTAGAAAATGATTTCGGATGGTTGCTTGAGTTCTTCCGTCTAGAATGGTAATGACATTCAGTGAGTTGAAATCTTGTGCGATAAAGCTCATCTTCCCTTTCTTGAAAGCAGCTCAAACAGTCTATCCCCAGACTGTCTGACTCCCAGCTCATCACCTCAGGTAAGGTATTCCAATCTGTTTCAAACTTGAACTCATTAAGCTTTCGACTAACTGATGATGTTGAGATAGATAGCCTGTGTGCAATATGTGTCATTGCTTGATTTTCGATGAGTAACTGGGCGATTTTCTGGTTAACAGCGACAGAGATTTGGTGGCTCTACTTGGCAAGAGGAGTTTCAGCAACCGCTATTTTTCCGCAATCTTTACACTGGAACCGACGCTTTCGAAGACGGATAAGGAGTCGATAACCAGCAGTTTCTAGATAGGGGATTTTGGAGGCTTTTTGGAAATCGTATTTAGCCATTTGTCCCTTACAAAAAGGACATTTAGGGGCTGTGTAATCCAAGTGACCGTATAGTTCTAGGTGAGTTCCGATATCATACTCATCAGTGATAAGGATATTTTTGTCTTTATTCTGAGAAAATTTGTGATAAAATTTAGCTGTTCCATATGAGTCTTTCTAATGTGAGTTTGGTTGCTTTTCATTATAGGTCATATGGGACTTTTTTCTACCATTTGTCAAGTTCATCGAGGTATTTGATGAAAAATATTTTGAGTTCAATAGTCAATGTTTTCTTTTGGACTAAAGTTTCGTGTAAAAAGAGTAGACGAAATTAACACCTTACGTTGAAAATTTTTGATAAGGTGTTACAATAATATTGCATAAACAATCTTACAGATTTTGGGTTAAAGTGTAATCGTAAAGTTTGTTATGCGTTATGAGGTAATACATTGTCCGAATGAGACGATGTATGGAGGCAATCGTGTGTGCCTTCGTAGAAGTCGTTTGCGATTGTCTTTTTCGTTTCTCATAAAAGTCTGCGATATGGCAATGATTGGTGTGACTGGCTGAAGCGATATTGTGGATACACTTGAACAGAATCTTTCTAGCGTAGGGATTGCCACGCTTGGTAATGTGTTCCTTAGCGAGGAAGTTACCAGATTCATAGTGTCTCAGGTCAATACTGATAAAGGCATTGATTTGATTGGCAGACTGAAAACGGCGAATATCTCCCAGTTCACCAATAATACTTGTTGCAGTAGTCTCAGCTATTCCAGGAATAGAGAGCAGAATGTCATATTCAGGTAATGGGTGAGCTAGTTCTACCATTTGGTCTAGGACAGTTTGTCTCTGTTCAGAAAGTCTAAGCAATTCTTTTGCATAGTAACGAACCTCTTCCAGCATTGGAGAGGTTTTCTTGACGGCACAGTAAGATTGATTAGCTAGTGCTGTAAGCTTTTCGGCTAAGTACGCCACACGCTTGTCTGAAATCCGTTTTGAGGTGGACTGACGAATGCTCTTTGAGAGTTCATTCTTGCTTAACTCAAGCACGAAGTCCTTGCAAGGAAAAGCTATGACCAGGTTCCAGTATTGTTCGCCAGTTTGTGTTGATATGATAGTTTCCAATTCAGGAAAAGTGACTTGTAAGACCTTGTGCAGACGGTTTTTAGCTCGAACAATGTCCTCGGTCAGATTCTGATAGAAACGGCTGAGATCCCGCAAGTTTTGGTAGACTTCTTCTTGGACATAAGTGGGTTTACGATTCAGCACAAATTGAGATTGAGCCAGTTTTTCGGCGTCAATTTGATCTGTTTTCCGCACACGCAAGCTATCCAGTTGCTTCTTGGCTTCCAAGGGATTGAGCCGTGTATAAGCGTAGCCATTATCTTCTAGAAAAGCTTGAAGACGACGAGAATAGACGCCTGTTGCTTCAAAGAAGATTTCTGGCTTGTGGACGGTTTTCAAATCACAAAGTAGCCTAGAAAAGCCAATGGCATCATTGGGCATGGTATAGCCATGAACCTTCTCGCCGTTGACTAGAATAGCCACTTCTGAACTTACCTTACTCACGTCAATCCCAAATACTGCACGCATGATATTACCTCTTTGTCTTGAATGATTCCTTGTTTTAGTGATGTCATTTTCAATACTCGACGTCTAGCGTCCCACATACTTTGATAACATTCTTTCTAAAACAGGTGTCTTGCCAGTTTTTATTGCGACGTCTAGCGTCAAAAAGTCCCATGACTTAACAAGACACCTCTACTTTATCATAAAGAAAAAGTAGTGAGTACTCTCTCCCGTCGGAGATTTCCTCACTACTAATCTTAGTATGTTTTTCTACACTCAAAAAGGCTCCATAATTTCCATAATAGATTTACCCACTACAGAAATTATAGAGCCTAAAAAACACGGAGTACCCAAAAGACGAGTACTCCTTGCTTCTTAGTCTCAATAAACTTTATGAACAGTAAAATCAAAAAAAATGCCCAATGAGCACTCTTTGATTTGTAACATCGGGAAGACAGGATTCGAACCTGCGACACCTTGGTCCCAAACCAAGTACTCTACCAAGCTGAGCTACTTCCCGTTATCACTAAAAATAAAGCTCCCCTAATGAAGCATTAAGCGAGTCATGCACCCTAGAGGATTCGAACCTCTAACCGCCTGATTCGTAGTCAGGTACTCTATCCAGTTGAGCTAAGGGTGCTTCCTATAATACGGACATGCCGAGGACCGGAATCGAACCGGTACGATGTTGCCATCGCAGGATTTTAAGTCCTGTGCGTCTGCCTGTTCCGCCACCCCGGCCTCTCAAAGCGAACGACGGGATTCGAACCCGCGACCCCCACCTTGGCAAGGTGGTGTTCTACCACTGAACTACGTTCGCAACCTATTCAGTTAATGCCGGCTACATGACTTGAACACGCGACCCTCTGATTACAAATCAGATGCTCTACCAACTGAGCTAAGCCGGCCTATTATAATTCTCTATGCGGGTTAAGGGACTTGAACCCCCACGCCCGAAAGCGCCAGATCCTAAATCTGGTGCGTCTGCCAATTCCGCCAAACCCGCATATGACTCGTGCTGGGCTCGAACCAGCGACCCATTGATTAAAAGTCAATTGCTCTACCAACTGAGCTAACGAGTCTCAAAATATGACACAAACTACGTTTGTTTTATTTCCAACTTTTAACAGCCTATTCATAGGATGTTAAAACGGTCCCGACGGGAATCGAACCCGCGATCTTCGCCGTGACAGGGCGACGTGATAACCGCTACACTACGGGACCTATGGGAGTTAACGGGATCGAACCGCTGACCCTCTGCTTGTAAGGCAGATGCTCTCCCAGCTGAGCTAAACTCCCCTTCTGGTCATTCAACTCAACGGTCGAGCATCTGTAGTGTGGAAAGCTACGCTTTCTTCATCCACAACCTGAAACAATCACTAGATTGTTTCAGCTCTCCCAGTGAGCTAAACTCCCAAATGGAATCATCTGATTCCTATGCGCTAAGCGACTACCGTATCTAACAGGGGGCAACCCCCAACTACTTCAGGCGTTCTAGGGCTTAACTGCTGTGTTCGGC
>NZ_JBIMJQ010000010.1:0-62253 GCF_043674215.1 Streptococcus sp. A22 | reverse complement strand
CTAGCTCCTAGTAAAGCTTAACAAATGGATAACTTCAAAATCACCTTTTTGGTCTCACATCATTGACAAAGGTACATATTCTAAAGGAACAAATGAAATTGTGCAGTAAAACCAAAAATGCACAAGCTATTGCCAGTGCATTCTTATTACTTGTCTTATTTGTCGAATTGTGCAAAAAATTGCTCAATTTCTTCTATTGTAGCCTGACTACCTTTTTGAAGTATGGAAACTGCTTTTCCTCCTTCAATATATAACAAGCTTGGAACCGTTTCGATACCACTTGCCTTTAGAAACTGCTCTAATTGACCAGTTGGATCTTCTTCACTATCCAAATAATAGACAGTTTGTTGTGTTTGTTCAACTGTTTGACTCAATTTGGGAACAAAGGCTCTACAATATTGACAAGATTCCCGACCAACATACAAGAAAAATGAATCCTTGTTTGCTAATTTATTCTCTACTTGGTCAATACTTAGTTCTTGATAAGACTTAACAGCTTCCGCATATTCAGACGCAGCATTAACAGGTTGACTTGTTGACTTGACAAAGTAAATGATTGATGTCAGACCGAGAATGACTAGTACAATGCCAATGAATTTTCGTACCATTTTTCCTCCTAATTGATATGGAAAAAGCCCAGAATAGGGCTTTTAACTTTGAACAAATCTTAGAGCATTTTGTTGTAGAATTCTACGACAAGTGCTTCGTTGATTTCTGGGTTGATTTCGTCGCGCTCTGGCAAGCGAGTCAATGAACCTTCCAATTTTTCAGCATCAAATGATACGAAAGCTGGACGGCCAAGAGTTGCTTCAACAGCTTCAAGGATAGCTGGAACTTTGATTGACTTCTCACGAACTGAGATTACTTGACCAACTTCAACGCGGTATGAAGGGATGTCAACGCGTTTGCCGTCAACAAGGATGTGACCGTGGTTTACGAATTGACGTGCTTGACGACGAGTAGTTGCCAAACCAAGACGGTAAACAACGTTGTCCAAACGACGTTCCAAAAGGAGCATGAAGTTGAAACCAAGGGTACCTTGTTTGATTTTAGTAGCTTGTACGAACAAGTTACGGAATTGTTTTTCACCCAAACCGTAAGAGAAACGCAATTTTTGTTTCTCAGCCAATTGCAAACCGTATTCTGATAATTTAGAACGGTTGTTTGGTCCGTGTTGACCTGGTACGTAGTTACGACGTGCCAATTCTTTACCTGTACCTGTCAATGACAAGCCAAGACGACGAGCTTGTTTCCAAGATGGTCCTGTATAACGTGACATGTGTTATGTCCTCCTAAAATAAAATATAAAAATTATTTGTAGGAAATAACGTTTTAAGCAAACCTGATTCGTGCAGGAGGCCTTCATCGAAACAGCAACGATTACTCTTCTTGCTGACCTTCTGTTGACGAGCTTCATTTTGCCCTGCTGTTATTTCGCACAAAGATTAGTATAACACAAAAAAAAGGCTCTGTAAAGCCTTTATATTAGTTAATCCAAATAATGAATCAAAATCTTCTCCGTCAAGATGTCTGAGTAGGTATAAGATTCCACAAAGGTATTGTTGGGATCCTCATACTCCACAATAAAGAGTGACTGATAGACCTCGATAATCCGACCTTGCTTGTTTTTTTCACGCTTACGCCCATTCTCCAGGGTCAATTCCACAATTTGTCCTTCATGGTCCTTAATATCCTGTTTGATTTGCTTCATCTTGGCAACATCTGTAAATGCATCACTCATGCTCTATCCATCCTCTCTCTTGGAAATACTTGCAAATTTATTATACTCTTTTTGGAACATGAGTTCCACGGTGCCACGCGCACCCGAACGGTTTTTCTCGATGATAACCTCGACCGTATTATTGGGAATACCACCGTCTTCCTGCTCACCCCGCTCATAATAATCATCACGGTAGAGGAAGGCAACAATATCCGCATCCTGCTCAATCGAACCCGATTCACGAATATCAGAAAGAACTGGACGTTTGTCCTGCCGTTGCTCAACTCCACGAGACAGCTGACTGAGGGCAATAACCGGCACTTTCAACTCCTTAGCCAGAATTTTCAGCTGACGGGAAATCTCCGAAACCTCTTGTTGCCGGTTTTCACGACCAGTCCCTGTAATCAATTGCAAATAGTCAATCAAAACCAAACCGAGATTGCCGGTTTCTTGGGCCAATTTCCGCGACCGCGAGCGAATTTCCGTAATTTTGATACCCGGTGTATCGTCGATATAAATGCTAGCCCGCGCTAAATTGGCTTGAGCCACCATATACTTGTTCCACTCTTCTTGAGTCAAGTGACCCGTACGAATGGCACGCGAATTGATAACCCCTTCCGAGGCCAGCATACGGTCCACCAAGCTCTCTGCACCCATTTCCAAAGAAAATATGGCGACGGTCAAGCCTAGCTTGGTCCCGATATTTTGCGCGATATTGAGGGCAAAGGCCGTTTTCCCCACCGCAGGACGGGCCGCAAGGATAATCAACTCTTCCTCGTGGAGTCCTGTCGTCATTGCATCCAGTGCAGGATAGCCCGTCGCAATCCCCGTAATGTCCGAAGTCTGCTTGGCACGGGTTTCCAGATTATCAAAGTTGATATTGAGGACATCGTCAATCCGTTTGAAACCGCTACGGCTAGCTCCTTCGCTGACATCAATCAGGGCCTTCTCTGCATTGGCAATAATATCATCCGACCCGTCAGCTCCATCGTAGGCCTGATTAACAGCCTCTGTCAGACGAGCAATCAACTTACGCAGGTTGGATTTCTCAGCGACAATCTTGGCATAGAACTCCGCATTGGCCGCCGTCGGTACCGAACTAATAATCTCTGCCAAATAAGCCAAGCCACCGATATTTTCCAAGTCACCATGATTGACCAAGTAGTTACGCATAGTCGTCGCATCAATGGCCTCATTCTTGTCCGCCAACGCAATCATTGCCTTGAAAATCAGCTTATGGGCGTGCTTGAAAAAGTCTTCAGCCTCGATATACTCACGGACAAAGACCAGCTTGCCCTCATCTAGGAAAATGGCACCCAACACCGACTGTTCCGCCAAAATATCCTGGGGCTGTACCCTCAATTCGTCTAATTCTGCCAAGATTTCACCTCCTCACCAATATGACTAAAAATCAAATAGTTTAAGCCTCTTTGATACTCAAATTGATGACGCCTGTTACATCCTGATAGATTTTCACAGGAACATCAATCAAACCCAACGCACGAATTGGGTGGTCCAATTGAATATGACGCTTGTCAATCTTGATACCAAATTGTTTTTCCAATTCCTCGGCAATCTTCTTGCTGGTAATAGAGCCGAAGGTACGTCCGTCTGGACCCACTTTTTCGACAAATTTGACCAAGGTAGCTTCCTCAGCCAGCTTTTCCTTGATGGCTTCTGCTGCTGCAACCTGCTCGGCATGGGCTTTTTCTTTTGATTTTTCTTGACCACGCAGGGCACTTATAGCCTGGGTAGTTGCCTCTTTGGCTAAGTTTTTCTTAATCAAAAAGTTTTGGGCATAGCCTGTTGGCACTTCCTTGATTTCGCCTTTTTTTCCTTGGCCTTTTACGTCTGCTAAAAAGATAACTTTCATCTATTCTCTCCTAACTTTCACTAAGTTCCTGACGAATCGTATCCGTCAATTTATCATAGACTTGATCCATTGTAAGGTCGTAGACTTGGGCTGCAGCCAGGTTAAAGTGACCGCCTCCGCCCATTTCCTCCATAATCCGCTGGACATTGATTTTGCTGTGGCTTCTTGCAGAAATCGCCACATAGTCTTGAGTATTTTCCGTCAGAACAAAGACTGCCTCAATGCCTGCCATATCCAAAATGGTATCCGCCGCCTTACTTGGAACGACTGTATCGTACTTCGTTCCTTCCTTGCCACGGGCAATGACGATTTGGGGTTCAAACCGCTGTCCTTGCAAAATCAGCTCGTTAATCTGACGGTATTCATCAAATTCTGTCGCTGAAATCTGCTGAATTTCCAGACTATCACTACCGCGAGTACGCAGATAGCTAGCCACATCGAAGGTCCGACTGGTCACGCGCGAGGTAAAATTCTTGGTGTCCAGCATAATCCCCGCCATCAACAAGCTTGACTGAAGACGATTAAGCTTGTGGCGCTTGTCATTCTGGAATTGAATAAGCTCTGTCACCAACTCACTGGCTGAACTTGCACCACTCTCGATATAGGTCAATATAGCATTATCAGGGAAATCCGTATCTCTACGATGGTGGTCTACGACTATAACCTGGGTAAACAAATCATACAATTCCTTATCCAAGGTCAAGCCAATCTTAGAATGATCCACCATGATCATCAGAGAGTGGGAAGTAACCATCTGCTTGGCTTCTTGAATTGTAAGCAGGTTCGAACAATTCTCATCGCTCAATTTTTTTATCGCACGAACAATATCCGGGGCCATCTCATCGGGGTTATAGACCGTATAGGCATTGTTCATGATATTTTGCGCAAAATACTGCATCCCAACAGAGGAGCCCAGAGCATCCATATCCAAGTTTCGATGTCCGACTACAAACACCGCATCGACTGACTTGAGCTTATCAGACACCGCTGTCATCATGGCACGAGTACGGGTACGAGTACGTTTGACAGATGATGCTGAGCCACCACCAAAAAAGAGCGGTTGTTTACGGTCGTCATTCTCTTTGACAACAGCCTGGTCACCACCACGGACCTCTGCCATGTTCAGATTTTGCAGGGCAACTTGACCAATTTGATGATGGTTGGTTGTCCCGTAAGCCAACCCCATACTAAGCGTTAGGCTTAATTCTAACTTTTTAGCCTCTTCACGAAACTTGTCAATGACCGAAAATTTATCTTCAATCAAACTTTCCAAAACACCGTAGTCCGTGAAAAAATAAAAACGATCCATAGAACCACGGCGGTAGTAAATGCCATAACCATTACAAAAATCGGACACAAACTGAGCCAAGAAAGAATTGACCTGGCTAATCTGAGAATCCGTTATTGTATCCTCCAGCTCATCATAGTTATCCACCGAAATGATCCCGATAACTGGTCGACTGCCAATCAAACTATTGGTTGCAGAATATTCATTGGAGGCATCAAAAAAGTAAAATAAGCCCTGTTCAAAATCAACATTGACCGCATAGCGTTTTCCAGAAAAATTAGCATAAACCCTATCTTCATCTAGACCGACATCAATAATTTCACGTAGCTTTTTCTGGTCAAATTCACCATTTTCCTGAGCGAAAATCAACTCCGCAAAAGGATTAAACCACTCGACTTGATTGGTCTCTGCTTGAACCTTAATCACACCGATCGGCATCTGATCCAAAAGCTTCATGAGACCAGAATTTGCCTGACTATTTAAATATTCAATCTGCTCCAGTTCGCTAAATTCATAGGAATGTTTCTGATAAATAAAGAGCACAACTAAGACAATTAAGCTCAGTAAAAGCGCAAAAATTGTGAGGACGCTTGTCGGAAAAATGCGGTGAATAACAGCCACTAGTCCAAACAAAATCAGTCCAATCATGACAAAATGAATTGTCGAAAATCGAAATTTTTTCATCACTAACCTCTGACTGCCATTCTACCATAAATTACCGAAAAATTCTAGCTATGACCCTGAAATCCAAAGGAAAAAGCAGTCACAAGGACTACTTCTTATCCCTATTTTTGGCAATGGAACGGCTACGCCCTTCCAAATAGACCATGAGAATAGAGATATCTGCTGGATTGACACCAGATATCCGACTAGCCTGGCCAATAGTTTCTGGTGAAATCAGCTTAAATTTCTGACGAGCCTCGGTCGCAATGGAGTCAATGTCATCCCAGTCGATGTCGGCTGGAATGCGTTTCTCTTCCATCCGTTTCATCTTCTCTACTTGGTCCAAGGCCTTGGCAATGTAACCTTCATACTTGACCTCTGTTTCAATCAATTCAATGGTCTTGGCATCCAACTCCTCTGCCGCAGGGCCGATAAAGGCTACCGCATCTGCGTAAGTCACATCTGGACGACGCATGAATTCCTTGGCAGTCAAAGCGTCTGTCAAGGGCTTGAAGCCCATAGCAACGACTTTTTCATTGGTTTCCTTGATTGGCTTGAGTTTAATAGACTCCAAGCGTTTCATTTCATTGTCAAACTGGTTTTTATGGATTTGGAAAACCTGCCAGCGTTCATCATCCACCAAGCCCACCTGACGACCAATCTCCGTCAGTCGCATATCGGCATTGTCATGACGCAAAATCAAGCGGTATTCTGCCCGACTGGTCAAGAGGCGGTAAGGTTCCACCGTTCCCTTGGTCACCAAGTCGTCAATCATGACACCTATGTAGCCGTCACTTCGTTTCAAAATCAGCTCTGGCTTGCCCTGTACCTTGAGGGCGGCGTTGATACCAGCTACAATTCCCTGACCAGCTGCTTCTTCATAACCTGATGTTCCGTTTGTCTGACCTGCTGTAAAGAGCCCTGAAATCTTCTTGGTTTCCAGCGTCGCCCGCAACTGATGAGGCATAACCATATCGTACTCAATGGCGTAACCCGTCCGCATCATCTGGGCATTTTCCAAGCCTTTAATAGAGTGAATCAAGTCCTGCTGCACATCTTCCGGCAGACTGGTTGACAGCCCTTGAACATAAATTTCATCGGTGTTGCGGCCTTCTGGCTCTAGGAAAAGCTGGTGGCGTTCCTTGTCGGCAAAACGGACAATCTTGTCCTCGATTGATGGACAATAACGGGGACCAATCCCCTTGACAATCCCTGAAAACATGGGTGCTCGGTGAAGATTGCTGTTGATAATCTTATGGCTGGTCGCGTTGGTATAGGTCAACCAGCAAGGAATTTGATCCTGTAAATAATCCTCGTCCTTGGACAAGAATGAAAAATGATTTGGCTTTTCATCGCCTGGTTGAATTTCCGTTACTTCGTAGTTAATAGTACGAGCGTTAACACGCGGTGGCGTTCCTGTCTTGAAACGCCCAATTTCAAGTCCCAATTCTTTCAGATTATCCGCCAACGTGATAGAAGCAAGGCTGTTGTTAGGTCCTGATGAATATTTGAGGTCACCGATGATAATCTCACCACGCAGGGCTGTACCAGTTGTCACTACGACTGCCTTAGCTGAGAATTTCTGGTTGGTAGCCGTGCGGACACCAATCACCTTGCCCTCTTCCACCAAAATCTCATCAATCATGGTTTGACGCAGGGTCAGATTTTCCTGACGCTCCACCGTCCGCTTCATCTCTGCTGCATACTCTGCCTTATCTGCCTGAGCCCGCAAGGCACGAACAGCTGGCCCCTTACCCATATTGAGCATTTTCATCTGGATATAGGTCTTGTCGATGTTGCGGCCCATTTCGCCACCCAAGGCATCAATTTCTCGGACCACGATTCCCTTGGCAGAGCCACCGATGGAGGGATTACAAGGCATAAAGGCCACCATATCCAAGTTAATAGTTGCAAGCAGGGTCTTACAACCCATACGACTGGCTGCCAGGCCCGCTTCTACACCCGCATGCCCCGCACCAATCACGATGACATCGTAGTTTTCTGCAAATGTGTGTGTCATGTTATTTTCTCCTTCTTCATGATATGTCTAACTTGTCCATCCCAGCTTGGCAATTCCTCTGCCAGAAAAGCTGGTACGACATCTAGGTTGACAAGCTTGTCAACGTCTATCCATTCACAAGCTTGTTTCAAGTTATCTTCAATCATCTTCTCAGGCATTTCTCCAACAGGCTCCACAATAAAATGAAGCTCGATATTGTGAAAGTCTATACCTTCATGTGTAAACTGATTTTCAACAACAAAAGCCAGTTGATTGACACGACTGTCAACCCCTAATTCTTCTTTAACTTCTCGAACAGCCGCATCTTGTGCAGTTTCGTTGACTGCAATCGCACCGCCAATGGTATAATAACGCCCCTTAGAGTCCTTCGTGAGAAATATTTTCCCGTCTTTTATAAGCAATGCAGTGGCACGAACACCGAAAATTTGGTTGTCAACTTTGGTTCTGAAATCCATCTTATCTCCCCAATCGCAAAAAATAGCCAAAACTCTCGAAAATTGCAGGACAAAAAAGCCTACAATTCCCATGAGCTTTGACCATCATGATAATTGTTACTCTTATTTTAGCAAAAGATTTGTAGAATTTCAAATCTGGTGTTACGTTAACGTTTCAATATATTCTAAGCCCCAAGCCTCAACAGCATCCAGCACCGAACGAAATTTTTCACCAATTTCTGTCAAGCTGTACTCTACACGAGGTGGGACTTCTGCATAGACCGTGCGACTAATAATGCGATCCTCCTCCAATTGTCTAAGGTGCCTTGTTAACATGGTTTGGGTAATCCCTGGAATTAGTCGCTGTAATTCATTGAAGCGTTTCGTTCCTGTACTGAGTTGGTAGATAATCACCAATCCCCACTTACCAGTCAAGACTTTTTGTGTTGTTGCAAAAGGGCAAATACCATTTTCACTAACTTTTTTCAAAAAAATTCTCCTTTATTTATCACAATAGTATCACTTTTGATACCAACAAATGCAAAAGTACCTACTTGTATAATTGATTACTTCCACTATAATTGTACTATATCAAAAAAATTGGAGGACATCAAATGTCAACAAACTTGGAAATTTTTAATGCTTATAACAATGCTCTCATAGCTGGTGATTTTGCAGCTCTTTTTGAAACTATGGCAGATGACATTATCTGGCATCAACCCGGAAATCATTCAACATCTGGTGCTAAAATTGGTAAAGAAGTACTCGGAGCACATCTAGCAACTTTCGCCGAAAAAACAAATGGAACTTTCAAAGTAGTGACAAACTGGGTGTCAGATAATGATACTCTTGTTGCCGCTAACGTAACATTCCTCGGTACTCGAACAGATGGTAAAGAACTAAACATGAATGGTATTGATCTTTTCCGTATGGAAGAGGGCAAAATCAAGGAAGTTTGGCTCTTCTCAGCCGACCAAAAAGTCGAAGATGCTTTCTGGGGATAAGATAAAAAGCTCAGCATGAGGGTGCTAAGCTTTTATTTTTGATTAAATATATTGACAAGCCTTTCCATCTTTATAGGCCATGTCAATCATACCGCCGCCCAAGCATTCTTGTCCATCGTAGAAAACAACGGCTTGTCCTGGTGTGATTGCTCGTTGTGGCTCTGCAAAGATGACTTCTGCCTTGTCGCCTTTCACCTTGACAGTTACTTGACTGTCTGGTTGACGGTAGCGGAACTTAGCTGTACACTCAAGTGTGAATTCTTCAGGCATTTCTCGTGTAAAGCGGACTTGACTAGCCTGTAAAGAAGTTGACATCAAGGACTCATGATAGAAGCCTTGTCCGACATAGAGGATGTTTTGGGACAGATCTTTTCCGACAACAAACCAGGGCGCATTATCCCCACCTATTTGTCCTCCGATACCAAGCCCGCCCCGCTGACCAATAGTATAATACATGAGACCAGTATGCTCTCCCATGTCACGACCATCAACGGTCATCATCCGACCGGGCTGGGCTGGCAAATACTGCCCTAAAAATTCTTTGAAGTTCTTTTCACCGATAAAGCAGATGCCTGTCGAGTCCTTCTTTTTAGCGGTCGCCAAGCCTGCTCGCTCTGCTATTTCCCTCACCTGAGGCTTTTGTAAATGGCCGAGCGGAAACATGGTTTTCTGCAACTGTTCCTGTGATAGTTGGCTAAGGAAATAGGTCTGGTCCTTGCCATTGTCTGCTCCACGTAGCATATGGACGGTGCCGTCCTCGTCGCGTGACACCTGAGCATAATGCCCTGTCGCCACATAGTCCGCACCCAAGTTCATAGCGTAATCCAAGAAAGCCTTGAACTTGATTTCCTTGTTACACATGACATCTGGATTGGGTGTGCGGCCTGCTCGATACTCTGCTAGGAAGTACTCAAATACGCGATCCCAATACTCTTTTTCAAAGTTGACAGAGTAATACGGAATACCGATTTGGTCTGCCACTGCAGCCACATCCTTGTAATCTTCTGTTGCTGTACAGAAGCCATTTTCATCCGTGTCATCCCAGTTTTTCATGAAGATGCCGATCACATCATAGCCCTGCTCCTTGAGCAAGAGAGCCGTAACCGATGAATCTACACCGCCACTCATACCGACAACAACACGGGTTTTCGAATTGTCTATTGACATCATCTTCTCCCATCTTTTCGTTGAAATCACGATTTGAAGGTCGTATTCCAAAAATTTTTTCAAAAAACGATTTGAAGGTCGATTTTGAACAACTTGTATTATACCACACAAAAGGGAGAAGAAACAGGAATTTGGTATTGAAACCCCATTCATCTAGGCATTCTATCCAAATCAAAAATTTGATATAATAGTATTAAGAAAAACGTGAGGATAATTATGACAAATTTAAAATTTCAATCGGTCTTTGATATTATCGGGCCTGTTATGATTGGACCTTCTTCCAGCCATACAGCTGGGGCAGTCCGCATTGGGAAAATTGTGTCTTCCATCTTTGGTGATGAGCCAACCGAGGTCGAATTCCAACTTTACAACTCTTTTGCCAAGACCTATCGTGGGCACGGTACGGATGTGGCCTTGGTAGCAGGCATTTTAGGCATGGATACAGACGATCCTCGTATCCCAGACTCTCTGGATATTGCTCGGGAGCGTGGTATTAAGGTTTACTGGCGTGTCAACAAGAATGACAGCAACACGCCTCATCCCAATACCACACGAATCATCATAAAAAACGAGAAGAAATCTATCTCAGCCACAGGCGTTTCAATTGGTGGAGGCAATATACAAGTAACGGAGCTCAACGGCTTTTCTGTCAACCTGAATATGAACACTCCGACAATTATCATCGTTCACCAAGATGTTCCAGGTATGATTGCCAAGGTAACTGACATCTTATCAAAATACAATATCAATATTGCTCAAATGAACGTGACACGTGAACAAGCTGGCGAAAAAGCTATTATGATTATCGAAGTGGATGCTCGCCAATGTGAAAATTCTATTGCAGAAATTGAAAAAATTCCCCATCTGCACAATGTTACCTTCTTCAACTAGAAAGAGAAAGACATGTTTTATACTATCGAAGAATTAGTTCAGCAAGCCGAACAGTTTTCTGGCAATGTAGCTGAACTCATGATTGCGACTGAAATTGAATTGACAGGGCGTAGCCGAGAAGAAATCTTGACAATCATGTCAAGAAACTTGACAGTCATGAAAGCGTCGGTTGTTGACGGATTAACAGAAAGCAAGTCCGTTTCTGGATTGACAGGTGGTGACGCTGCCAAGTTGGACGCTTATATGAAAAAGGGCAAGACGCTGTCTGATTCCTCTATCCTATCGGCAGCAAGAAATGCTATGGCTGTCAATGAGTTGAACGCCAAAATGGGCTTGGTCTGTGCCACCCCAACTGCTGGCTCTGCTGGTTGCTTGCCTGCCGTTCTTGGTGTTGCTATTGACAAGTTAAGCTTGACAGAAGAGCAACAACTTGACTTCCTCTTTACAGCTGGAGCCTTCGGTCTAGTTATCGCCAACAACGCCTCCATCTCTGGAGCAGAAGGAGGCTGTCAGGCAGAAGTTGGCTCTGCCTCTGCTATGTCAGCAGCGGCATTAACCCTTGCTGCTGGAGGAAGTCCCTACCAGGCTAGTCAAGCTATCTGCTTTGTCATTAAAAATATGCTGGGACTGATTTGTGACCCAGTCGCAGGTCTGGTAGAAGTCCCATGTGTCAAACGAAATGCAATGGGAGCAAGCTATGCCATGGTGGCTGCTGATATGGCACTGGCAGGAATTGAATCAAAAATTCCTGTGGATGAGGTTATCAATGCCATGTACCAAGTGGGTTCTGCCCTACCAACCGCCTTCCGTGAAACTGCCGAAGGAGGCCTAGCTGCCACACCAACTGGTCGCCGACTAGCACAAGAAATCTTCGGCGAAAATTGACAACCTTGTCAAGACAAAAGGACCTCTACGGTCCTTTTCTTATTGTTTTGTGAATGTCAAGCTATCCTGTTGGTTAAAGAGTTCCTTGTCAAGTTCTGTCAAAGTTAAATTATTTCCTTCCAAAGTATAGCTTTCAGCCTCGCCATCTACATAGGCCAGCTTCTTATCCAAGTCAAAGATAATTTGTTCCAAATCCTGCTCACCATCAGTATCCAATTCAACAAGAGTTGCCTGATTGCCCTTTACAGTCAGGGTATACTGGTCATTTCCAGCGGTTGCTGTATAGGTGCCATCCAGTTCAGACTTGTCAACTAAGTTTACACCGTAGGCATTTGCCAAGGCTTCCAGGCTCGTTGCAGGAGCTGTCTGGCTAGTATTGGTAGCTGTATTTGTAGAAGAAGGGATAGTGACAATCTTATCATCTAAATCTTGTTCCAATCCTAATTGACGCTCGACTTTATCCTCTGCTATCTCCAATTGATTGTCAAACACTTCAGCCGCAATCATACCAGCACCACTCAAAACTGCCAATCCTAGAGCCAGAAAAACTAGCTGCTTGGTAGTCATGCCCATAATTTTTGACTTAGCTTTCTGCCAAAAACCTTGTTTAGCAACTGCATCGTGTTCAATAATTTCGTGTTTGTTTTCCATTCTTATGACCTCATTTCATTTATCCAGCTCATTGGCTGATAAGATAAGTATAGCTGACAAGTATGAACATGAGGATGAAAATTTCTAAACAAATTCTAAACGAATCTAAATAAATTATCCATTGAGTCGGTAGCCAGCTCCCCATACAGTCTCAATCAGGTCTGAACCCAACTTATCCCGCAGGCGATTGATGTGAACCGTCACCGTAGCACTATCTCCAACATAGTCAAATCCCCAAATTTTCTCAAACAACTGGTCTTTTGAAAAGACACGATTGGGATGTTTTGCCAGATAAACAAGCAACTCAAACTCACGGTTGGGTAGCTTGATTTCCTGACCAGCCTTGATAACCTTCCAATTTTCCTGATAAATGGTCAAGTCGCCAAGGACAATCTCTGCTTGCTCTGAGGGTTTGGCCAAGCGCTGATAACGGGCCAAATGAGCCTTGACACGCGCCACCAACTCCATCGGATCAAAGGGTTTGCTGATATAATCGTCCGCACCTAAGCCCAGGCCACGCACCACATCAATTGTCTCCTGCTTAGAAGTCACCATTAAAATAGGAAAATCAACCTGCTCCCGAATGGCTCTGCAAATGTCGTAGCCCGTTTTATTAGGTAACATCACATCCAACAGCAATAAAGAATAATCTTCTTTTTGAATTTCTTCCTCAACTAGTCCACCGTCATGGACCAGATCCACCTCATAGCCCTGCATTTCCAGATAATCTCTTTCCAGGTAGGCAATCTCCAAGTCATCTTCTGCAATTAAAATTCTAGTCATTCTCTTTCTCCAAAGGCAGTAAAATAGTAAAAACTAGTCCGTCACAGTTATCAACCCTGATACTGCCGCCTAGTCTCTCGATAATATCTTTGACAATGGCTAGGCCAAGTCCATGGCCGTCCGCCCCCTGTCTGGCCTGGTCCTCCCTGTAAAATGCTTCAAACAATCTGTCTTTTGCCTGCTCCGAGACACCACGACCATTGTCAGCAAATAGCAATTCAAGTTTTTCTCCCTTTACACGACTTGTCAAGGTGATGACAAGATTATCAACTTTTGCATATTTCCGAGCATTTTCTAACAGATTATCCAAGACTCGCTTAAACTGCACAATATCTACTTTCACAGGAGTTTGAGGAACCAAATCTACTATAAATTGTACCTGACCATCTGTAAACTCGACTTGCTTTTCTGTCAAATAAGTTGTCAAGATTTCCTGTAAATCTACAATTTGGAAATCAAAGGGCATCTGGTCAGTATCCAAATTTGAGAAGAGAAGAAGTTTTTCCAACAGCTGCTCCATTGCCAGGGATTTTTGATAAATGGTCTGCAAAT
Organism: Streptococcus sp. A22; assembly: GCF_043674215.1. Lineage (NCBI taxonomy): Bacteria > Bacillati > Bacillota > Bacilli > Lactobacillales > Streptococcaceae > Streptococcus > Streptococcus sp. A22. Next base: position 48,322 of record NZ_JBIMJQ010000010.1, on the reverse strand, counting down.
AACGTTCTCTCATTTCATCCGTATTGGCAACCCCGTCCAAAACTCCCTTGGCATAGCCCTTGATAGAAGTCAACGGCGTCCGCAAATCATGGGAAATATCTGCTACCATTTGGGTACGGTTCTTCTCGTACAGTGTGGTCTGTTGCTCTGCTATTGCCAAAGACTCCTGCATATTATTAAAACCCTTTGTAAGTGCTTCGAACTCACGGTCACCCTGGTAATCTATCTGCTCTTGATAATTACCACGGCTGATGCGTTCAACTGCTGCATGGAGCTGATTGAGCGGTCGCAGGATAACCGCAAGCATTCTACGTGTAAAGAGGAAGTTGACAAGGGTGACAAGCACCATCCCTATCCCACCAACTAAGAGTAGCTGGCTGAGAAAGGACTGAAATTCTGAAAAACCTGATTGACTATCACTATCCTCAAAAAGTGCATAGAGTTGGTAATACTTCCCTTCCTGGACAAGGAGACGGCTGATGACCACTTCCCCATCTACATAGGAAACATGGGCTGTCTTGGATACCGTCACACCTGCCAAATCTTCAATATCTTCCTCAATATTAGAATAAAGGACCTGGCCGGCCTCCTCTACATGGAGCTGGGCCCCATTCATAGCCAACTGACTAGCAAGACTAGCAAAATCAGTCCCTGTAAACTGCTCTATACTCGACTGACTAGTAGCTGTCCGTTGGCTAGTTGACTGCATATTAGCCCTGTTTTGGTAAATGCTATTGGCCACATAAATGCTGACTCCCAGGATAGCCAACATGGAGATAATCAACATGACCATATTTAATCGGAAAATTCGTTTTTGCAGGTTCATTTCTTCTCTCTTTTCTATCGAAACTCTATTATAAGCGATAGTGTCAATTTCTGTAAAGTTGAAGAACTTACAGACAAGAAAAAAAGCCTAGCAAGCTAGACTTTCAACATTCCTATTAATACCAACCATTGGCAATCCAGGACTGATAGGCATTTTCCCATGAACCGTAACGTTGCAATACATAGTTGTCTGCTACACGCTCCTGGTTTTCAGGTGAAAAATCACCATTTAGGTAAGAACTTGTGAGCTGGTAACGACCATAGTAGATACCATTTTGAGCTGTATAGCTGCCACCAGACTCTTTTTGAGCAATAAATTCTTTGGCAGCTGCTTCACCGACACCTACAGTAACAACTGGCTGGGCTGCTTGAACCTGAGCTACAGGTTGGGCTTGGACAGCTTCAGTAGCAACTTGTTGCACCTGTACTTGTTGATATTCAGGTTGAGCAACTTGAACAACGGGCTGTTGTACTTCTGGGGTTGTCTCAGGGCTAGCTACTTGACTTGTTTCTGTAGCTGGAGCAACTTCTTCCGCTTTGGAAGCTTCAGTCGTCGTACTTTCCTCAGTACTCTCTGGCTTCTTTTCTTCTTTTTTTACATCAGAAACCTTTTTCTCTTCCTTGGATTCATATGTTTTCTTTATCGTATCCTCTTTGGCTGCAACAGCTGAAGAATTGGTAGATTGGTCAACAAAATCAGCAATGCTAAATTCAGAATGGTAGGTATCAGCGATAGCAACGCCAGCTGTAAGTGCTACGAGGGCGGTCGCTACTCCGATAATTACATTTTTCAATTTTTTTGTAAATGTCATAAAATATATAGTTTCCTTTCATATGACTGAAACTATCTTACAACTTGATTATTACTTTTGTTTTATAATTCCATTACAAATATTACAGCATTGTTTTTTTTAAACTAAAAAACACGATTGTTCGCGTTTTTTAAGGGGTTTTCAAAAAATATAAGAGCAATCCCAAACAAATCATAGTCAGAATTGCTAGGCTATCTGCCAACTTCCAATCCAGTACCCGATACTTGGTCCGGCCATCGCCCCCCTGATAACCTCGAGCCTCCATAGCTGTCGCCAGGGCATCTGCTCGCTTAAAACTAGATGCAAAAAGCGGTATCAAAATAGGGATAACAGACTTAACCTTTTGAATGATATTTCCTTCATTGAAGTCAACACCCCGCGCCCGCTGAGCATTCATAATCCGAGTCGTGTCGTCCATCAAGGTCGGCACAAAACGCAAACTCATGGACAACATAAGCCCAATTTCATGAACTGGCACCTTGATTTTCTTGAGAGGAGCAAGCCCCGCCTCAATACCATCTGCCAAACTAAGTGGTGTCGTTGTCAGAGTTAGGAGAGTTGAAAAGAAGATAATCAGGACAAAGCGCACAAAAATCACTGCCGCCTGTTGCAAACCTTCCACCGACAATTTGAAAATCCAGAATTCCCACAAAACCCTTGTTCCTGGTGTAAAGAAAATCTGGAAGAAAGTGGTAAACAGGATAATCCCAATCATGGGCTTGACACCATTGATGAAAAAGGACAAGCGAATGCGAGAGAGCAAAATCAAACCAAGAACAAAGGCAATCAACAGCGCATTGGTTACCAGATTATTGGCCCAGAAAATAATTAACAGAAAGGCAAACATGGCCAAGAGCTTACTTCGAGGGTCTAGACGATGCAACAGCGAGTCACCAGGAATGTAGCGACCTAAAATTAACTTATCCATGCGTCACCATCCTTGTAAATTCCTCAATCGTAATAGGCAAGCGCTCAAAAACAAAGCCCCTGCGCTCCAGATTGGCAGCAAACTTGGTGATTTTGGGAACACCCAGCTGAATCGATTCCAAAAAATCAACCTCTTGGAAAACATCAATCGGCTTGCCAGAACGAACCAGCTTGCCCTTTTCCATGATGTAGACAAAATCAGCATAATTAGCCACGTCATCCATCAGATGCGTCACCAAGACAATGGTCATCCCATTCGCATGGAGTTTCTTGAAAATATCCATCAGCTCTTGACGACCAGCCGGATCCAAACCAGCAGTCGGCTCATCCAGAACTAAAACAGACGGTTCCATAGCCAGGATGCCCGCAATGGCTACACGGCGCATCTGACCTCCAGACAAATCAAAGGGACTGCGGTCATAGACTTCCTCTGAAATACCAACCAGAGCCAGTTTTTCACGCGCAATCTTCTCAGCCTCTTCCTTAGAAACACCAAAATTCTGCGGACCGAATGCCACATCCTGCAAGACAGTCTCATCAAAGACCTGGCTTTCTGGAAACTGAAAGACCAAGCCGACTTTCTTACGCACCTGCTTGATATCCTTACTTTGAGATGTGCCCGTGATAACCACATCATCGATGACCACACTGCCTTCTGTCGGTACATTAAGACCATTCAGAAGCTGTAAAATCGTCGACTTCCCGGATCCAGTATGACCAATCAATGCCGTATAGGACCCGTCCACAATCTCCAAATCAACACCAAAAAGCGCCCGCCCCTCAAAAGGAGTGCCGGCCTGATAGGTATAGCTTACTTCTTGGAGATGAATTCCCATACAGTTTCCTCTAATTCTTCCTCTGTAAAATAGCGGAGCGGAACAGCTAGTCCAGCCTGACGCAAGGACTGGGCCAAGTCTGCCGTAAAGGGCTGGGCCAAGTCCAAATCAGCCAAATCGTCCCGCATAAACAAGTCAGCTGGTGTCGAAATCGACTCTACTTGACCATTTTTCATAACAATAACCCGATCGCTAAGCGCTACCTCATCCAGGTCATGGGTAATGGAGATAACCGTCATGCCATGCTGATCCTTAATATCTTTAACAATCTGAATCAAATCCAGGCGCCCCTCTGGATCCAGCATGGAGGTCGCCTCGTCCAAAATAATAATCTTTGGACGCAAGGCAACCACACCAGCAATGGCAACACGTTGTTTCTGACCGCCAGATAGACGAGCTGGTTCTCTAATCTTGAAATCAGCCATTCCAACCAATTCAAGCGTCTCCTGGACGCGCTGACGCATTTCAGCCAAGGGGATGCCTTGGTTTTCCAAACCAAAGGCCACATCGTCCTCAACCGTTGCCCCGACGAATTGATTATCTGGATTTTGGAAAACCATACCAATCAAGCGACGCTTGTCCCAAACATTGTCAACAGTCAGCTTATCTCCATCGATAAAAATATCTCCAGACTTAGCCTCCAAAAGACCATCAATCAGACGAACCGTCGTTGACTTTCCTGAACCATTGTGGCCGATAATGGACAACCATTCCCCCTGTTTCACGTGAAACGTCACGTCGTTTAAGGTATAATTTTCAGCTTCTTCTTCGTATTTATACTTGAGATGCTTTACTTGGATAATATCTGTCATTTGAATGTATCTTTAAATAAATAAGACGCACCCTTGAAATAATCATAGCCTGAGTAGAGGGTGAAAAAGAGTGCGATATAGAGCGTGATTTGACCGAGCAAATTCCAGTGCAATAGGAGAAAAATAATGGCAAACATCTGTGAGAAGGTCTTGATTTTACCTGGCATAGCCGCAGCTAGTACAGTACCACCATTTTCTACCAACAATAGGCGAAGGCCTGTCACGGCCAACTCACGACAGATGATAATAGCCACCACCCAGGCAGGGGCAAAACCAAGCTCCACCAGCATGATGAAAGCCGTCATAACTAAAATCTTATCAGCCATGGGATCGGCAAATTTTCCGAAGTTGGTCACAACCTGCCATTTGCGGGCCAGATAGCCATCCAAATAGTCTGTCACACTAGCCAAGGCAAAAATAATCGCAGCCAAATAATGGCTCAGTGCATCTTTCCAGACGGTCAAGAGTAGGATAAAAATCGGAATCACCAGTATCCGTCCTACCGTCAAGGCGTTGGGTATGTTTTCTTTTTTCATTTTTTTCATATTATTCAACCGTTAAATAGATAACTCCAGGATCAGCTGTGATGGCTGACGTATCCAAACTATTGCCAGCAATTTTGATAGAGACACCCTCTGTCACACCTAAAACCAGATTAGCGGCGTTTATGCCTTCTGGAATAGTCGCCGTGACTGTATTGGTTTCTGGAGATAGAACAAATCCACCCGCAATTTCTGAATCAGATAGACTGACCCAGCTAGTAGCATCTGTCACGGAAAGTTCCACCTCAACTGGACCCGCGTGTTCAGAAAGGACGACCGTCAACTCTGAGCCACCACCCGAGGTCGTTAAAGTCCCTGAAGCCAACTCCTCTTGACTAGATGAACTAGAGGATTCATCTGTACTTGTAGAAGATGTATCAATTGCTTCCTCTGTCGATTCTGGGGAACTCTCTGAAACCACCTGGATAGTCGACGGAGCCAACTCTTTTCGTTCTTGATTCTGAACTCTATTCAATACGACATAGGTCAACAAGATAAAGATAGAGGTCGCAGCTAGTAGCAGGTAAACCAATGGTAAAATCGACGGTTTCTTCTTTCTAACCTTATAGCTTCGTTTTAATTCTGAAGCATGCTCTTCTTCCTGCCCATCCTCATGATAGATGACCAAACTATTTGTCATAAAAGCATCTACCAGGACATCACCATCTAGGTCTAGTACTTCCGCATATTTTTGCAAGAAAGAACGCGTATAGGATGGGTCTGGTATGACATCAAAGTTATTAAATTCTAAGGCCTGTAAGTACTTAGCTTGAATCCCCGTCAATCGCTGAATTTCTACAAAATTCCAACCGCGACTCTCTCGGGCAGACCGCAATACCTCTCCTATACTTTTCTGGATCATAGTTTCCTCTCACTTACAATAATTTTCAATATAATATTTTAACAAAAAACTCATGAAATTTCGATGATAAGTTGCTAATTATTTCGGAAAAATCATATAATCTGTCATATCACAGTTCTCAATAAAGGCTTGACCCACTTCCAAGACATCCTGCAGACCGATAGATTCTATCAACTGAGGAAGGTCGAAAATACTTGCCCCCTCCAAACTATTGGCTACAAAATGGGTGGCCGTAAATTCCAAAGAATTGAGACTACGGATAAAATCCCCGTACATTTCCTTCTTCAGCAGGGCCAAGTGTTCCTCCGAAACATCCGGATCCTTGGCGAAACGGCTGACAGCCTTGCGCAAGCTGGCTGATAAACTGATTGGTTCCTTGGTATCCGCTGAAAAAATGACATGATGATAGTCTGGTGTTACCTCAACCTGGAAATGGAAGGACGAATCAATTTTCCCCTGATCATACAAGGTCTGGTAACGCTGTGATGTCCAACCAAAAAGCATGGCAAACAAAAGTTGCAGGCTGATTCGATAGGATGGTAAGTGAGCGAGAGAAATGGAATCGTTGCCTCTCAGACCTAATGCCAATTTAGGGCTGGCCACTTCAAAATACTCAGTCCGATTTTTCAAAATATCCAACTTTTTAACCGGCAAATGCTCAATCGGCTCAATCTCTGTATCATTCTGGGCAAGCTGGAAAGTTTTTACATGTTTCCAGACCTTCTTAACATCAAAATTCCCAATGACAAACAGGCTCATTTTTGAAGGATGATAAAAAGTCTCAAAATTTTCATATAAATCCTCAGCAGTGATAGCCTTGATAGATTCAATCGTGCCAGCGATATCGTGAGCCAGGGCTGTTTCTGGATAAAGGGACGACAATATACCTGTATAGAGACGGTAGTCCGCATCATCCTGATACATCTCAATCTCTTGACCAATAATCCCCTGCTCCTTGGACACATTTTCAGCCGTAAAATGTGGCTCACGGACAAACTGCTGGAGCAAGGCCAGACATTCCAAAACATTTTCCGTTGTTGAAAAGAGGTAGCTAGTCTGCCTCAAGCTAGTATAGGCATTGGCACTAGCCCCCAAATCCGCAAACAAATTCATCACATCATCTTCATCAGCAGTCTCAAATAATTTATGCTCCAGAAAATGAGCAATCCCTTCAGGATAGGAATATTCCTGTCCCTTCTTTTTAAAATGAGTATGAAGGGCACCAAATTCTGTGGTCAAGATACCATAGGTTTCCTTAAAATCTGTTTTGGGAAGAAAGGTAACTGTCAACCCATTGTCAACTGTCGCATAGTAGAGTACTTCCTTCATGTAGGGGTACTTTTTTCTTCTAATTCTCATTCTTTAATGCCCTCCATGAAGTAAACAGCCTGTAAACGCACCAGCTGACCAACTCGTAAAATGTCCTCTCTAGATACCTTGTTTACAGCCTCAATCCACTCTCCCCATGTCACATTCCTTTGACCCATGGTGACCTGATTGTAAACTTGTTCCAGTAGATTATTTTGCCTATCCTGGGCCAGAGTTGCAGAATGAACCAGCATATTTTTTGTCAAATTTAGGTCATCCTCTGTAAACTTCCCTTGCTTAAGAGCCATAACTTGCTGTCTAATCAACTTGATAGCCTTGAGTTTATCTTGTCTGTTGATACCGGCATAAATCTTCAACATTCCTGAAAAGATTGAAATCTGACTGCCAATCGTATAGGCCAAACTTTCTTTTTCCCGCACATTCATAAATAATTTTGAATGGGAAAAAGCACCCAGTAAACCATTGAAAACCAATAAGGCTGGATAGTTTACATCATTGTAAACCACCTGTAAATGGTAAGCTAGTTCTAAAATCGATTGACGAGCCTCTTTTCGCTCAACTCTCTCCCTAGTAACCTTAGAATAAGCTTGCTGGTATTCTAATTCCAACTTGGGGTTACGGTATTTAAAACTGAAAGATGAAAACTTTTCTTGCACCAAAGCCTGGTCTACCTGACCGAGAACGAAAATATCAATCTTATCCAAGCGCAGCATGTTACTATAGGTTTTGAAGGCCGTCTCCGCCGTTACCTGCTCAACCAAATCAATCCGTCCAACACGGGGAATTTGAACTGCCTCATCCTCATAATAAAGTTTACTCATCTCAACATCCGCATGATAAAAATTGTCCTCCACCTCAGTTTCTAAAAAACTAATTAGATTATTTTTCTCAACTGCAAAGACATCTTCCTTAAAGGCACTGCCGTTCTTCAAAGGTTTGAAGAGACAGGCCTCAAGAAAATCAATAATCTCACCGGTAATATCCTCTTGTTCAGGCAAATAGTGAGGGTTGATGTAGGAAATCGTCAAATCCACAAAATGAACTCGTCCTCTCTTTGATACAGAAGTTGAAAAATGAGCTCCGTAGAGTTCTGCCAAACGCATCCGCAAGCGTTGGGCGCTAGGATAATCTTGATTGCCCATTTCTAGCAAATTCGCCACCAATACACGTCCTGCAACCGTCTGTTCACTCATCTCCGCCGCAAACCGCACACGAATTCGATTGGTCGTGAATTTATCTGATTCAATAAAATGAAGCTCAACACCTTCTTGTAATTTCATCCTTTGCCTCTTTCAAAACATTGTACCTTCCATTATACCAAATTGTGTTATAATATTCTGTAACGAGGTGACTTATGGAATTTAAATTATTCGACGACTACATTACCCTGCAAGCTCTGCTCAAAACAACTGGAATTGTGCATTCCGGCGGGGCTATCAAGGGCTTTTTAGAAGAGAATACCATCCTGTTTAATGGAGAGGATGAAAAAAGACGAGGTAAGAAAATCCGTGTCGGTGACAAAATCAGTCTACCGGACCACGGCATTGACATCACCCTTGTGGCTCCAAGTCAGGAAGAAATTCTACAGCACCAAGAAGATCAAGCTGAAAAAGCTCGTGTTGCTGCTATAGTAAAAAAACTCAACCAAGAAAACAAAAAGCAGAAGAAACAAGCTCCTCCTGTCAAGAAATCTGTAAAGAAGGTTGACAGGAAACCTGTCCGTTTCCCAGGTACCTAAGATGTGGCTAGAAAAATTACAACTACGCCACTTTCGCAATTATGACCAATTAGATATTGAGTTCCATAAAGGGCTCAATGTCTTTTTGGGACAGAATGCACAGGGTAAGACCAATATTTTAGAGTCTATTTATTTTTTAGCTTTGACACGCAGTCACCGCACTCGTTCAGATAAGGATTTACTCCAATTTGAAGAAAAAGAGGTATCCATTCAAGGTTTACTCCACCGGACTAGCGGTAAACTTCCACTTGACATCAACTTGACAGAAAAGGGGCGGGTGACCAAGGTTAATCACCTCAAACAAGCCAAATTGTCCAACTATATCGGGCACTTGAACGTTGTTCTTTTTGCACCGGAAGATTTACAGCTCATCAAAGGAGCACCTGCCCTCCGCCGAAAATTTATTGACGTTGAGTTGGGGCAAATAAAACCCGTCTACCTATCAGACTTGTCCAACTACAATCACGTTCTCAAACAGCGAAATACCTATCTAAAATCAACCGAAAAAGTTGACATGGATTTTCTCAGCGTACTAGACTATCAACTAGCTGATTACGGTAGTCGTGTTATCCAGCATCGGATTGATTTCCTCAAAAAATTAGAGGAATTTGGTAGCCGAAAAATAGCCGAAATTTCTGGTCAAAAAGAAGAACTTCGGATTGACTACCTATCATCTGTTTCGTTGACAGACTCTGTCAACCTTGTTGACGATTTCTTGACAGATTTAGAAAAAAGTCGGAAACGAGATTTGTTCAAAAAAAATACTGGAGTGGGACCTCACAGAGACGATATTGCTTTCTTCATCAATGGTATGAATGCCCATTATGGTAGCCAAGGTCAACATCGTAGCCTCGTTCTCTCTCTTAAACTGGCTGAGATTGAGCTCATGAAAGAAATTACGCGAGAATATCCGATTTTACTGCTCGACGATGTGATGAGTGAATTGGACAATAGCCGTCAAGTCAAATTACTGGAAACCATCACAGATAAAATTCAAACCTTTATCACGACAACTTCCCTAGACCATCTCCATCAACTCCCAGAAAGTCTAAAAATATTCCATATTTCCAAGGGAACTGTAAAAGAAGACCTGTAAATATCGTTTACAAGTCTTTCTTTTTTATTTACAGTTTTGTCAATTATTGTACGGAATAGTTTGGTGCTTCGTTTGTAATTTGAACGTCGTGTGGGTGACTTTCTTTCAAACCAGCGCCTGACATTTCAATAAATTGAGCATTTTCACGTAATTCTGTTAGGTTGCCTGCTCCGACATACCCCATACCTGAGCGGAGACCACCGACCATTTGGAAAATCATATCTGCAACAGAACCTTTATAAGCGACACGACCTTCAATACCTTCTGGAACCAGCTTGTTTGCCTCATTGACAGAAGCTTGGAAATAGCGATCCTTAGAACCTTGTTTCATGGCTGCGATAGAGCCCATACCGCGGTAGGTCTTGAATTTACGTCCTTGGAAGATTTCTGTTTCCCCCGGTGCTTCATCTGTTCCTGCAAACATTGACCCCAACATAACCGCATGACCACCAGCAGCCAAGGCCTTAACAATATCACCTGAATACTTGATACCACCGTCCGCAATGATGGTCTTACCATACTCACGCGCAACGCCAGCAGCATCGTAAATAGCAGTAACCTGTGGTACACCAACACCCGCAATAACACGAGTGGTACAGATAGAACCAGGTCCAATACCCACCTTGACAACATCCACACCAGCCTCGTAAAGGGCACGAGCTCCCTCAGCTGTAGCAATATTACCTGCAATCAAAGTACGGTCTGGGAAGTGGGCACGAATTTCCGCAATCTTACGGAGAACACCAGCAGAATGCCCATGAGCTGTGTCAATAACAATGGCATCTGCACCAGCTTCAAAGAGAGCCTCCGCACGTTCAAAAGTATCAGAAGTGACACCGACCGCACCAGCTACCAAGAGACGACCAAATTCATCCTTGGCAGCATTTGGAAATTCAATCACTTTTTCAATGTCTTTAATCGTAATCAAGCCTGACAAACGACCATTTTCATCCACCAAAGGCAATTTTTCAATACGGTGTTGGTGGAGAATCGCCTCAGCAGTTTCCAAATCCGTTCCAACAGGAGCTGTTACCAAACCATCGCTGGTCATATTGCTAGAAATCGGCTGTGAGTAATCGGTGATAAAACGCATATCACGGTTGGTAATAATACCCACCAGTTTGCGATTTTCCAGGGTTTCAACAATCGGCACACCTGAAATACGGTAAGTCGCCATCAATTTTTCAGCCTCTGCAATTGTATGCTCTGGTGTTAAGAAGAATGGGTCAATAATAACCCCATTTTCAGAACGTTTTACCTTACGCACTTCATCTGCCTGCTCTGCAATGGACATATTCTTGTGAATGACACCCAGACCACCTGCACGCGCCATAGCAATCGCCATTTTGCTGTCAGTTACAGTATCCATAGCTGCTGAAATGATAGGAAGATTGAGGGTCAAATTCGGAGCTAACTGTGTCTTTAAGTCAATATCGTGTGGCAAGACATGGCTCTCAGCCGGAATGAGCAAGACATCATCAAATGTAAAGCCTTTTTTCAAAAATTTAGTTTCCCAATTTGACATGGATGGTTTCCTCTTTTCTCTTTTGTTTGAAATTTATTTTATCTATGATAACATTTTAAGAATATTTGTCAATCATTATTCGTCTTAATATCATTAAACATAAAAATCCAGAAAATTCTTTCCTAAAATATAAAACATTTACGAACGTTTTGGTTTTAAAAAATCACAATTAAAAATAAAAAAGCAACGTTTTTCAACATCACTTCTTCATTCGTTAGTCCTATTTAAAATAGTTGATTCCCATAGCATCCTTGACTTGGTCCAGAGTAGTTGCTGCTACTTGACGAGCTTTTTGACTGCCTGCCTCTAACATAGCATAGACCTGTCCCATATCTTTGGCAAACTCGATGCGACGCTCACGGATTGGCCCCAACTCACGTTCTAAGATATCCAAAAGATAGCGTTTGGTTTTGACATCTCCCAGACCACCGCGCTGGTAATGCTCCTTCATGGCCTCAATCTCAGCCTGATCTTCCTCACGACCAAAAACATCCAAATAATGGAAAACCATATTTCCTTCAATCTGACCCGGATCCTCGACACGGATATGGTTCGGGTCGGTATACATGGACATGACTTTCTTTTTCAAAGTGTCCATGTCATCTGCCAGATAAATCCCATTGCCAAGTGATTTAGACATCTTGGCATTGCCATCCAACCCCGGCAAACGACCTGCAGCCTCGTTTTCAGGGTAAATCCCTTCTGGTTCCACCAAAACATCCGTCTGATAAGCGTGATTAAAACTACGAACCAGCTCACGGGTCTGCTCAATCATGGGCTTTTGATCGGTTCCAACTGGTACAAAGTTTGCCTTGAAAGCTGTAATATCTGCAGCCTGAGAAACCGGGTAGACCAAGAAACCTGCTGGAATGCCTTCACCAAAGCCCTTCTGGGCAATTTCTGTCTTGACAGTCGGATTGCGTTCCAGACGAGCAACTGACACAAGGTTCATATAGTACATGGTCAATTCAGCCAATTCTGGAATCTGACTTTGGATGAAAATGGTTGTCTTAGCTGGATCGAGACCTGCCGCTAAGTAGTCCAAGGCTACGTTACCAACCGACTCAATAATCTTCTGCGGTTCTTTAGCATGGTCTGTCAAAGCCTGCTGGTCTGCCAAAAATACAAATAATTCATGATTGCCTGCATTCTGTAAGAGCACACGATTTTTCAAGGAACCTACATAATGACCAATATGTAATTTTCCGGTCGGTCGATCGCCTGTTAAAATAATTGGTTTTGTCATAACTTCTCCTTTTACACTTATTTACAACACTGTAAACTTATTGTGAACAAAAATAAAAGCCCAGCACAAGTCTGTGCAAGGGCGTCAAGGACACGGTACCACCTTAGCTTATGAACAGTAAAGCCATTCATTTCTCTTTGCACATAAGGCCTGCTAGCCAAATCCTTATTTGTTCAGATTTCTATTTACCATCAGCCCATTCATAAAGAAGAATTACTTGTTTACACCGACCACAAGCTCTCTAAAAACCGTTCCTTTACTACTCTTCTGATTGATTATCATTATAACTGCTAACTAAGAGAAAGTCAAGCTGAGAAAGCCTTGACGATTGGCTTAAAATTCTGCATAATAGAACGTGCGTGTATATTAGAATATAGTATTAAAGGAGAAATCATGAAAGACAAGTTAAAAGATATTTCATTTGTGACGGCGGGTAGCATCATTATGGCTATTGGCTTCAATAGTTTTTTTCTGGAAAGTAATATTGTATCTGGAGGAATTGGTGGCCTGGCCATTGCCCTAAACACATTATTCGGTTGGGACCCAGCTACCTTTGTACTATTCTGCAATATTCCTCTCCTGGTAATGTGTTTCTATTTCCTTGGGAAATCTGTCTTTGTAAAAACTGTTTACGGTGCCATCCTCTATCCATTCTGCATGAAATTAACAGCTGGTTTGCCAAATTTGACCGATAATCCTTTACTTGCTGCAATTTTTGGCGGTATTGTTCTAGGTTTTGGTCTCGGACTTGTCTTTCTCGGTAATTCATCAACGGGAGGAACAGGCATCCTCATCCAATTTATCCATAAGTATTCTCCCCTATCACTCAGTCAAACCATGGTTATTATTGATGGTATTATCGTTGGCCTTGGCTTTATCGCCTTCGATCCTGATACTGTCATGTACTCCATCCTTGCCTTGATGACCATCAGCTATGTGATCAACCGTATGATGACGGGTACAAACTCTTCTCGAAACCTTTTTATTATTTCCCAAAAATACAAGGAAATCAAATCCTATATCACAACCGAAGTGGACCGTGGAGTAACAGAATTGCCCGTAATTGGTGGCTATACTGGGTCTGAAAAACGTATGTTAATGACAACTGTTTCTATCCCAGAAGTACAAAAATTGGAAAATCATATACTCCAAATTGACGAAACAGCCTTTATTATTATCTTACCAGCTAGCCAAGTTCGTGGTCGCGGCTTCAGCTTACAAAAAGATCATAAATCCTATGACGAAGATATTTTGATCCCAGGATGATTATAATTGAAGTTTAGACTGCTTTCTAGTACAATAAATCTAATAGACAGAAAATAGGAGAAACTATGCTTACAGTATCAGACGTGTCGCTCCGCTTTAGCGACCGCAAATTATTCGACGATGTCAACATCAAGTTTACAGCTGGAAATACCTACGGTTTGATTGGTGCCAACGGTGCCGGTAAATCAACTTTCCTGAAGATTTTAGCAGGAGATATTGAGCCAACAACTGGCCACATTTCACTCGGTCCAGACGAGCGTTTGTCCGTCCTCCGTCAGAATCACTTTGACTACGAAGATGAGCGCGTGATTGACGTGGTTATCATGGGAAATGAGCAGCTATATAGCATTATGAAGGAAAAAGATGCTATTTACATGAAGGAAGATTTTTCTGATGAAGACGGTGTCCGTGCTGCCGAGTTGGAGGGCGAATTTGCCGAGCTTGGTGGCTGGGAAGCTGAAGCTGAGGCTTCACAATTGCTCCAAAACCTGAACATTGCTGAAGACCGCCACTACCAAAACATGAGCGAATTAACCAACGGTGAAAAGGTTAAGGTGCTTTTGGCCAAGGCCCTCTTTGGTAAGCCAGACGTCCTTCTGCTGGACGAGCCGACCAACGGTTTGGACATCCAGTCTATCAACTGGTTAGAAGATTTCTTGATTGATTTTGAAAATACCGTCATCGTCGTATCCCACGATCGCCACTTCCTCAACAAAGTGTGTACCCACATGGCGGACTTAGATTTCGGTAAAATCAAAATTTTTGTCGGTAACTACGACTTCTGGAAACAATCATCTGAATTGGCAGCCCGTTTACAGGCTGACCGCAATGCTAAGGCGGAAGAAAAAATCAAGGAATTGCAAGAATTCGTTGCCCGTTTCTCTGCCAACGCTTCAAAATCCAAACAGGCAACCTCTCGTAAAAAAATGCTGGATAAAATCGAGTTGGAAGAAATCATTCCATCCAGCCGTAAGTACCCATTTATCAACTTCAAGGCCGAGCGTGAGATTGGTAACGACCTGCTGACAGTTGAAAATCTCAAGGTTGTTATCGATGGAGAGACGATTTTGGACAATATCAGCTTTATCCTCCGTCCAGGTGATAAGGCCGCTATCATCGGTCAAAACGACATCCAGACAACTGCCCTTATGCGTGCCCTGGCTGGCGACATCGACTATGAAGGAACCATCAAATGGGGTGTAACCACTTCACAATCTTACCTGCCAAAAGACAATACAAAAGACTTCGCAACTGGCGAATCTATCTTGGAATGGCTCCGTCAGTTCGCTGAAAAAGGTGAAGACGACGATACATTCTTGCGTGGATTCCTTGGTCGTATGCTTTTCTCAGGCGACGAAGTCAAGAAGTCTGTCAACGTCTTGTCAGGGGGAGAAAAAGTCCGTGTCATGCTATCTAAGCTCATGCTGCTCAAGTCAAACGTCCTCTTGCTGGATGACCCAACCAACCACTTGGACTTGGAATCCATCTCTAGCCTTAACGATGGCGTGAAAGACTTCAAAGAGTCCGTTATCTTTGCCAGTCACGACCATGAATTCATTCAAACCATTGCCAACCACATCGTTGTCATCTCGAAAAACGGGGTCATTGACCGTATCGATGAGACCTATGATGAGTTCCTTGAAAATGCTGAAGTACAGGCAAAAGTTCAAGAACTCTGGAAAGCATAATCAAAAAAGGCGATTTTATCGCCTTTTCTTATAAATTTATGAAATCAATTTTTAAACATAAGTCCATTTTTTATCTATTAGCCTTTTTTCTTCCCTTTACAATAATGGTCATTATCTTGTCAACCCAAGGTATTTGGTGGGGAAGTGATACAACCATTTTGGCCAGCGATGGGTTCCATCAATATGTCATCTTTCATCAAACTTTACGGAATGCTTTACACGGTAATAGTTCAATCTTTTATACCTTTACAAGTGGGTTAGGCTTGAATTTCTACGCCCTATCGTCTTACTACCTGGGCTCTTTTCTATCGCCTTTAGTATATTTCTTTGACTTGCAGTCCATGCCAGACTATATTTATCTGTCAACTATTGTAAAGTTTGGCTTGATAGGCTTGTCAACCTATACTAGCCTGAGAGGCATTTATAAAAACATCAAAACTGAATGGAGCTTACTTCTCTCTACCAGCCTTGCTCTCATGAGTTTCTCAACTAGTCAGTTAGAAATTTCCAGTTGGCTGGACGTTTTTATTCTGGTTCCTATTATTTTACTGAGTTTACACAGAATGCTGACTGGTAAAGGTCGGATTATCTACTATATCAGTCTAGCCTGTCTTTTCATTCAAAACTACTACTTTGGTTACATGACTGCCATCTTTTTATTGATTTGGACACTTGCTCAGCTAACAAAATTCGATAAAAAAATTATTCGATTTATAGACTTTACAGTGGTGTCAATTATGTCAACATTGACTGCTATGGTCATGTTACTGCCAACCTATCTAGACCTAAAGACTCACGGAGAGACATTTACAAAGATTGTCAACTTAAAAACTGAGGACTCCTGGTATCTAGACTTTTTTGCTAAGAGCCTAGTTGGAAGTTTTGACACCACAAAATTTGGATCTATTCCGATGATTTTTGTTGGACTAACTCCGCTAATTTTAGCCTTGCTCTACTTTACTGTCAAAGAAATAAAATGGCAGACAAAATTAGCAAATGGACTGCTAGTAACCTTTATCATTGCAAGTTTTTATCTACAACCACTCAATCTATTCTGGCAGGGAATGCACGCGCCAAATATGTTTCTCTACCGCTACGCCTGGGTACTATCTATTGTCATTATTTATCTAGCAGCAGAAACCAGCACCTATTTGACCAACATTAAAATATGGCAAATTTGCCTTCCCTTTACAATTCTGTCAACCGGTTTTATCCTCACATATATTTTTAAAAATCACTACTATTTCTTGGACACTGTAAACTTTTTACTAAGTTTTGAATTTCTCTTTGCCTATCTTGTTCTATTTGTCAGCCTTCATTATTTCAAGTTTGATATCAAGTGGATACCTCTTTCTTTCTTACTGTTTACCTTATTAGAACTTGGTCTCCACACTCATTACCAGGTTCAGGGAATTTCAGATGAGTGGCATTTCCCTAGTCGGTCGAATTACGAAGAAAAGTTGACAGATATTGACAATCTTGTAAAAGAGACTAAGAGTGACAATGAATACTTCTATCGAATGGAACGCTTGTTACCTCAAACCGGTAATGATAGCATGAAGTTCAATTATAATGGTATTTCTCAATTTTCATCCATTCGCAATCGCGCTTCTAGTTCTACTTTAGATAAACTGGGTTTCCGTTCAGACGGTACCAATCTAAATCTGCGTTACCAGAACAACACCTTGATTGCGGATAGCCTATTTGGCATAACCTACAATCTGGCAAGCACAAATCCCAATAAATATGGATTTGATTTTCAGAAGAGTACCGATAGTATCAGTCTCTATAAGAATAACTACAGTCAGGGATTAGCACTTTTGACCAATTCTGTTTACAAAGATATCAAGTTTACAAATATGTCCTTGGATAATCAATCTGCCTTTCTAAATGAACTGACAGGACTGGATTACAAGTATTTTTATCAGATTAAGGACGTTCAATCATTCAATGGTGTTGACCTTGGGGGCCGCATAACTGTAAATAAACCTGTCAATCAGATCGATGCAACTATTACTTATAAACTAAATGTTCCAGCCAATAGCCAGGTCTATCTCAATTTACCAAATATTAGCTTCTCAAACGACTCTGTCAAAAGAGTTGTCATAACTGTCAACAACCTGTCAAATGAGTTCACACTTGACAACAGCTTTTCCTTCTTCAATATTGGTTATTTCTTAGAGGATACTGAACTTTCCTTCTCTATTCATTTTCCAGAAAACGAACAAGTTAGCTTTGATAAACCGCAATTTTTTCGGTTAGACCTTGGCCAATATTCTGAGGCTATGGAAATACTAGCCAGTAAGCAAGTTGTATCCACCGTAAAGTCGAACAAGGTAGAAGTAGAATTTTCAAGTCAAAATCCTGCTAGTCTGCTCCTAACCCTTCCTTATGATAAGGGATGGACTGCAAGCATCGATGGTAAAAAAGTACCAATATTAAAAGCACAAAATGGTTTTATGAAACTGGACGTAGAGCCTGGTCAACGACAGGCCGTCTTGACATTTATTCCACATGGATTTTACTTGGGATTAGGAATTTCCACGACAGCTATCTGTTTCTTTATTTTCTATAATTATTTGTTCAATAGACATAAGAACCGAGGTTAAACCTCGGTTTTTGTAGTGCAAAAAAACCTTGATTTCTCAAGGTTTCCTAGTCTTTATTTACTCCGCCAACAGATAATTGTACGTTAAAATAAGTTAAAATAGATAACAAAAATAGCGATAATCAAGGGTTTGTCACTTATCTATGGAGTAATGAAAAGAAGGAATTTGACCAAATTTTGACCACATGAAATTTTATAAAATATTTATGTATTTCCTAAATTATGCAGAATTTTTATAAAAATACAGTCTGACCAAGTTTTGACAAAGAAGCATTTCGGAGTAACTATAGTAGTTTTTACATCTATATATTTCCCTAATCATAGGTAAAAAATTTCCAGTTTTAAAAATCAAAAATATCTTCCTACTAATTAAAAGTAAGAAGATATTTCTTTTTAACGATATTTCTTTCTACTCTTCACCAAAGCACCTAAACCAAGAATACCTAGTCCAAGATAGCTCAAGTTAGTCTTTGTATCACCTGTATTAGGTAATATTTTGACACTATCTTCAGTAGATTGTTTCAATTCTGAAGAATGATTAACTACTTTAGGAGTTACCTCAACCCCACCCTTAGTTTCAAAGGTAGGCGCATAGTCAACCGTAACCGCAGGAGTTTTACCCTCAGTAGTTGGAACTTCAGTGCTTGGAACTTCTTCAACAGGAACTTCTTCAGCAGGAACCTCTTCAGGAGTAAGACCAAGAGACGAAATGTCAAGAGTTGGCAACTCATGGTAAGCAGGCTCACCTTTGGCAGTGATAACTGGGATACCGTCCTCACCCTTGATGACATCAATTGTCACTGGCTTCTCGGGAGTCTCAACTGGTGTCTCAGGAGTTTCAACTGGAGTCTCAGGAGTTTCAACTGGAGTTTCAGGAGTAACTGGGGTCTCAGGAGTTTCTGGAGTAACTGGCACCTCAGGAGTAACTGGAACAGTTGGCTTAACCAAAGAGTTCATATAGAGCTTGTAAGCATCGACAGCCTGAGTGTGCTTATTCAAAGCATCCTTCAAAGCAGTCTTAGCAGTATTCAACTTAGACTTAGCAGAGTTTACGTTGTTAAGTGCAACTGGAATATCCGCTGTTTGACGAGTTACCTCTGCATTGGCATCGTTCAAAGCCTTCAACTTTTCATCACGAACAGTCTTAGCTGTTGTAAGAGCTGTGTCGGCAGATGCACGATTGAATACAGCCGTTGTAAGGTTAGATTTAGCCTGTTTCAGAGCTTCGTTCGCCAACGGAGTTTGAAGTGGTACAGCAAGTGCAGATTTCAAGTCAGCCTCTGCTTTCGTCAGGATACCCTGAGCGGTAGTTAGAGCAGTTTGGGCTGTGTCAGCATTGACCTTAGCGCCTGATGCCTTCATTTGAGCAGTAGCCAAGCGAGTTTGGGCTTCTGTCAAGGCTTGCTTGAGTTCTTGTGGGTTTACTGGATTTTCAATGAGACCCTCTTTGACAAGCTCAGAAATTTTACCGTTTGTGTACTCATGCAGAATACTTGAACCAAGCTCTACAGTGTTACCGTAGATACCTAAGTACTGAACTCCGACAGGAAAGGCTGAATGAACGTCATACAAACCTGCTGTTGAAATCGCATGTCCAAAGGCTTGCCAATCACGTGCGTCATCCAACATCATAATTTCAAGGGTTTCCGCCATACGTAGTTTTAAGTCAGCCAATGTGTAATCACGCTCATCGAAGAGTGTATAGTCAGGGTCTCCATTCTCTGCAAGGGTTTGATTAAACGCAGTTCTTGCATCTCTAATAGCTTGTCGGTTGTGACCCATACCAACAGGGTGATTACGGCTGAGATACCCGTCGGAAACCATCTTAGCCAAGTCCATCATACCTTGAGATACCAAGACTTTTGTGTCAACTCCGAGCTGGTCACGAATGTCATTGACAATCAACTGAGCATACTGCGTCAACTCAGTCCAATCCGCCATTGTCATCTCATTCAAGCCGTTACCACCTTGCTTGATGATAACACGTTGGTTTGACTCAACAGCGTCAAGAGCTTCTTTCAATTTGTCCATTGTGTTGTTAGCACGACTTTCAGCAAGTAGACGCTTGCTTTCAGCTTCAAGCTCTGTCCAAATGCGCTCACGCTCGGCAGTATTACCCTCACGAGAAGCCACATGGAAGTCTTTCAGCAATTGACCGTATGTGTCAGACAATTTAACAGAGAAGAGCGAATCAACCTCAGCTTGAGCTTTATCTACCTCCGCTTGAGCCTGATTTACTGCATCCTCGGCAATAGCCAAGGCATCGTTTGCTGTTTTCACATCAGCTTCAGCCTGTGCGACATCCAACTTAGCAGTATCAACCGCTGTTTGAGCCACATCAATCGCCTCTTGACGTTGAACATCCGCTTCCTCAGCAGGTTGGATACCCTCTTGAGCCGTAGACACCTCATTTTGAGCCGTTGTCACAGCTTCTTCTGCTGTCTTCAACTCAGAAGTCTTAGTCACCACATCAGCTTGAGCCGTAGTGTACTCCTCACGAGCCTGCTGTGCAATCTCATCCGCCACACGCTTCTCTTCTTGCTCAGTCGCCAACTGCTCTTGAGCTGTTGTCACAACCTCTTCTGCTTGAGTGACAGCCGTTTGAGCTTCCTCTACTTGATTAGCAGTTGCTTCAACCGCTTGCTCTAAAGCCGTTTGAGTAGATACCCCGTCAGCAACCGCCTCAGTAGCGCCCTCACCAGCGGTTGCAGTGACAACCTCTTCAGCCTTGGCAGATACCCCTGCCAACAAACCAAAGGTCAATACACCGACTGCACCAAAACCTTTCAATTTACGAATTGAACCTTGAGAATTTAAATTTTTGCTCTTTTTCATAAAACCTCCATCTGTATTAAATTAATCTTTTAAGGTTATTATACCGCTTTCTTTAGCTTTTAACAACTAAAACATATAATTAAAAACCTTTTAAGAAGTTTCTTCTTTACTATAAACCTTGTAAGATAATTATTAACGAGGTATTCAAGATGGAAAATGCGAGTTTGAGACAATATATTGGTAAGAGAATACGCCATTTACGACTAGAAAAAGGTTGGACACAAGACGAATTAGAAGAAAAAGCCGACCTTGGAATGAATTACGCTTACAAGATCGAACAATTAGCCACAAATATTAAAATTGATACGTTTGAAAGAATTTTAGAGGCACTTGAAACAGATATTGAACACTTTTTTGATATCAGCATCAAGGAAAATAGCCCTGAACTCTCACAATTATTAGACTCACTATCAGAACTGCCAAAAGACAAACAGGAAAAAAGTATAAAAGCTTTTCAAAGTTTATTGGAACAGATGAAGTAATATAGTAAAAAGCATGATACACAATAATTATTGTTAGTACCATGCTTTTTTATTTATCAAAAATAATAAAATAAAGCTAAGTCATAGTATTTTTTTAGCTCAGCCTGTAGTCTGGTGTACTCCTCTTCTAGTTCATTATATTTGATTTTCTTACTTCTAAATTTCTTATACAGATTTAGCCTGATTATCATTAGTTCACCTTCATGAGCGTTTCTAAAATCACCAATACTTAAAAATTTACATATATGTGAAAAGTCTTCAATATTGGTCAGTTCATGCAGAGATACTCCAATAATTTCCTTACTCCAATGGACATTTATTCCCTTTTTTTCTGGAATGACATACCATAATACTTTAACAAGCTGTTCTTCAAGTCTATCTTTTCTTAAACTTGAATCAGTGTAATCAATCCAATGTTTTTTTGCATCAAGGTCAGTCTGTAGTAAATCTTTTACTTTCTTTATCGCAGAGCTTAATTGGGTATTATATCCTTTTGTGAAAAAATATGTTCTAAATATCTCCGCTGCATCATCTATCTTTTCTTGACTCTCTAGAAATGATTTAAAAGTAATAGTTGCACCTTCTTTTTGTAAATACTGTTTATACAGTTTATAACATTTCCTAAAAATAATTTTTTCAGAATAACTCAACTCATCACTTTCTTTATCCTCCTTTGAAAATACTTTATCTAATTTTCGAAGCTCTTTATTTTCCAAATATCTAAGGTACAGTTTATTAATCTCAATTGCTGAAATTTTTTCCATAAAATTAATCCCTCTCTCTAAAAAATGTCACGATTTTTCCTTAACTACTCGAATTATATCATTTCAACTAAACCTAAACAAGGTCAACTAAGGCTGAAAAATAGTTGCTGATAAATATTAGGTTGTTTCAGTTATAATTAAAACCGAAAGGAGGAAATGAATTCAAAGAAGTTCCATCACTTCTAAATTTAAAGAAAAAAATTTGATGGTAGAGAGGAGAAATATTCATGGAATTTGAAGCTGTAAAAATACGTGGTATGTTGATGGGCGTAGCTTCAGCAACAGACTTTGAAACCAAAGCTGTTCTTGGGGTACAACTAGATATTGGATATCGCGCTGAGAGTGGTCGATTTATGACGAACAATATCAAAATCATGGGTGCAAATCAGGCTGATTTTACAACTTTTCTCGATGAAGTTGTTGAAATTCAACTCGAAAATGTGACAATCACTAGCTACCTACAATCAAATCGTGCGATGTTGTCGATTAAAGCTCAAAAAGCTACAATTTTATAGTTTTTCATGGGGAGGTACTCCCTCCCACTAATTTTTTTGGAGGTCCAAAATGGATTTAAAATTTGTTCTTATATCTTTTTTCTTATTAATCATCTTAAGCTTGCTAAAATACTTTGATTCGAAAGAACAAAAGCAACTTGCTCAAAGATTAGAACTCAATGAACAGTTAATTCTTGACGACATTGAGAACACCTCTAATAAAGTAGGTAAAGAACTAGGAAATACTATCACATTTTCTCGTTATGGTTACTTTTTGGTTTCAAGCACTCCAACAGACTCAGCAATGAGGTATCGATTTCCTTTGTTGATAAAGGATGAACTTGACGAAGAGGAATTACTCTATCTCGTTAAAAACTTAGTAATCGAATTAGACAAAAAGATTAAACAAAATTTCCATTTTTATTCACAAACACAAGATGTATCTGTTTATTTTATGTTTAATAATCAGATTACAAAACGTGAACAATTAAATTATCTAGATTTAGATATCTTCTTTTATCACAACCAAGAAGAGTTTAATCAACTCAAAGGGGACATGCCATGAGACTATTATTGGATCATTTACTATATAAAAAGTCTTCTCAATTTTTAAGGGAAGTGCCGTTTGACACTTCCCAACCACACCTTTTATGTATTGGTGCCAGTGGTAGTGGAAAGACAATCTGTGCAATTGCTTTACTCGCTAAAGAGATATATGAGTATTATCAGCAGACCAAAGAAGCTCCATTTTTGCTCGTAGCTGACTATAAAGCTGATAAAGACTTTGAATTTTTAGATGAGTTACCTACCTTCTTTCGATTTGATGAAGTAGACAAGTCTATTGAATTGGCATTAATTATCCTAGAACAACGACAATCCAAACGGGATAGCTCTAAGAGAAAAGTCATCCTCTTTATTGATGAGTGGGGTTCATACCTATCCAGTAAGGATAATAAGCAAAAGAATGAAGTCATCGCCAAGCTATCTAGGTTAATGATGCTTGGACGGTCATTCAATATTCAAGTTTTCATCTGCAACCAGCGTGGTGATGCTGAATATTTTGGGAAAATTAGAGATAATTTTTCATCCATGCTAGTATTAGGAACCCTTTCAAAAGAGACAATCCAAATGTTCTTCTCAGAAGAGAAAGATTTGATTGCCTCCTCGAATCCAAGGGGAGTAGGCTATCTTAAAGTCAGTGGGAAAAAGACTGTAAAAGTTATTGTCCCACATATTTCCCCTGATAAACTAGAAATCTGTCGAAGATGGATTCATTTTGCGGTGACATCTTCATCGCCAGTTTCATCGCTCTTTACCAGCCCAGACTAGCAGATAGGCTGGGCTGGTAAAGAGCCTATCAATAAGCACTCAATCTGGGTACTGTAATAACCCAGATTCCACTTAATTCAAAAAGGAGAAAATATGTATAACTTAATCGATTTACAAAATTTCGATAAACAGTCTCTACACGTTAATATTGATGAGATTACAATTGTTATCCAGCCAACCGCTGAAACCATCGGAGAGTATCCAAGTCATTGGCAACAAATTGCTCAAGAATTAACAGAAATAATTGCTGATAAATTATCACTTCCTCAGCTTTGTGGAATGATGCAACTTGAGAAAATGGCTCCAAAGGGATATACAACTGCATATGGTTTTGAAAATATGCCCTATTTCTTTAGAATTGCGTTCCATGACCACTACATCAACATGGGGATTATTGTTAAGTTTTCCGCATCAGCACTCAGTTTCTACCGACAAATCTTTCAGGAGTTCTATAATGAACCGATTGAAGTTTACGATATTCTTCAACGCCTCAACGAACCCTATTGGGATATGCATCTTAGTCGAATAGACTTTTGTGCAGATTACTTTGATTTTCCTTTGTCAGTAAACGACATTTATCAAAATTTAAAAAAGAATAAATTTACAATTGTCACTAGCAAGGGGAAAAAGAGGCATTCAAAAACATCTGCTATCGAAATAAATCGAGAAGCTAAAACTATAACAATCGGTTCAAGAGGAAAGGGGACAAATAGTTTTCTAAAAATTTATGATAAAAAAGCTGAGCAATTAGAAAATAATGGTCGTTATGCTCAAGTCGCTCAGAATGTTGAAAGCTGGATACGTTTCGAGGTGACCTATAAAAAAGAGTATGCTAGACAGCTTACTAAACTAATCTTAGAGTTACCCTCCAGAGATTCACTACAGCAATTTATTGCAAACAAGATTGTTGAAAAATATTGTCTTGTAGACATTGAATCTAATAGAATTACTGAATATAGTCAATCGCTGTTAGATTTTTCTTCTTACTCACTTCCACTCACATTGCTAAGCCCTAGAAATAATGAACTTATTCAGACCGTTCACTATATGCTAAAAGGTAGTGGCTTCTTTCCCTTATTAAGAAAAGTAGAAGAAATATGGGGAGTAAATGCAGTGACCATTTTAATCAAACGATTATTATTTGAGTATGAGTTCAACTATGTGCCAAATCCTGACTTAAATATTTGGCTCAAGAAAAATCTCCTAGAACTTCAGGTACTTGATTTTGAAGAATACTTAGAAAGTATTATTGAGATTTTCTATAAAAAGAACGCCTCTTCTTCTAAAGTAACCGCCAAGAAACCAAGAAGAAAAGACGCCAACAAGTTGTAGAGATAAGGCTAGGCTTATCCCTAGTCATTATCTCATATTAAGAAAGGAATTTCCATAATGAGAATAAATGAAATAAACCTTGAATTTTCAGAAATCACAGTAAAACTTCCTGAAGGATATGCTATCCATTCAGAGGCTGAATATCAAGAACTACAAAAAAAGGCATCGATTGGTCACTATATGACACTGAATGAAGTTCTAGAGATGCTCTCTGTATCTCGTCCATGGCTACTTGAAAATGTCCTATATAAGCCAACCATTCGAAAACAAATTGACATTGACCAAAACCCAAATGGATTTGTAAAATATCCTCAGAATCGAGGAGGGCGTTATTACTTTCTAGCTAGCAAAACACGTGATTTTTTTGAACGGAATTTTCTAGAAATTTTCAAATAATTATGCTATGATAACCAAGACAACCCTTGGTTATCTGCTTTTTATGAAAGTGAGGTAACAACATGGCATCTTATAGACAAAGAGGTAAGAAAAAATTATGGGACTATAGAATCTTTGATGATAAAGGAAAAGTAATAGCTTCAAATTCTGGATTTAGAACTAAAAAAGAAGCTGAACTTGAAGCAATTGAAATTGAACTTAGACTTCTAAAAGGGGCTAACATTGATAGACAAATTAGTTTACATGAACTTTGGAAAAAATGGTATGAGCTACATATCGTGCCTTTAAATAAAAAACAAGCGACACTCAACAAACACATAAAACGTGGCAAACTAATTGAAGAGTTTTTCGGAAATATGCCTTTAGTAAATATAAAGGCTAGTCGCTATCAACTCTTTATCAATCAATTTGCAAAGACAAATGGTCGTGATAATGTTGCTCGTTTAAATTCTGAAGTTAGAAAAGTGTTGGAATTTGCTAAACAAGACCGACTTGATTTCCATGACTTTACAATAGGTGTAAAGATAACTGGATTAGAACCAGCAAAATCAAAAGAAGATAAGTATATTCATAGTAAAGCAGATTATAAAAAATTAGTTAACTATCTTTACAACAATGTAAACTATACTGACAACTTAGTTTACTATCTTCTTTACATACAGTTAAAGACTGGTATGAGATTTGGAGAGGTGTTAGGCTTAACTTGGGATTGCATACTTTGGAAAAGCAAAGAGATTGTAACTTATAGGCGATATGATTCAGCGAAAAATGAGTTTACAGACCCTAAAACAAAAACATCTGTACGAAATATTCCTATTGATGATACTGTAATAGAGGTACTTGATAAATTGCTAAAAGAGCAAGATACAATTGATTTCGATAATCCAAATAATCTTCTATTTGTTAATCCAATTTATGGTGTACCTTCAAATAAAACTGTCAATACTTGTCTCAGTGAACTGCTTCATCAATTAAATATAACTCCAAAAGTCCTAACAGCTACTGGTATTCGTCATACCTATATCAGTATTTTACTGGCTGAAGGAATTGATATTTGGACACTTTCGAAAATCGTAGGTCACAAAGATACAAAGCAAATTATAGAAACTTACTCTCATCTTATTAAGGAAAAAGAGGAAGAAGAAACTGAAAAAATTAGAAAAATCATGTCAGCAAACACTTGACCGTTTTTTGACCAAATTTCCCTATTGTATGATTATTCATGTCGCTTTTTCACGATTTTTTCATTCTTATCCAATATGCAGTAAAAACTGAGACAGTTCTAAATTCATTGACCAACTTTTGACCAAAACAAGAAAAAACCTTGATTTCTCAAGGTTTCCTAGTCTTTATTTACTCCGCCAACAGGGCTCGAACCTGTGACATCATGATTAACAGTCATGCGCTCTACCAACTGAGCTATGGCGGATGATATAGTCCGTACGGGATTCGAACCCGTGTTACCGCCGTGAAAAGGCGGTGTCTTAACCCCTTGACCAACGGACCATTATCAGTACGCTAACTAGTATAATACATGACCTTATTTTTGTCAACATTTTTTCAGATTTTTTTCACTTTCCGGCAACTTGACAGCTACCTATCTTTCATGTAAAATAGAAGAGTTGAAAGAGGTTCCATAGCTCAGCTGGATAGAGCATTCGCCTTCTAAGCGAACGGTCGCAGGTTCGAATCCTGCTGGAATCATCTCCGACCTGCTCTGGCGGGTCTTTTTTCTTTCCATAATTCCCAATTTATATACAAAACAAAGGGGAGGACACCTATGAGGGCATATTCTCCAAAGGATTGGGAAAACAGAGTAGATAGACAAACTCCAAGCATGAACCCTAAAATAATAATGTAGATATTTCGACCAGTTTCCTGCAAGTGTGCGTTCTTTTCCATCAATCCCTTAAACCAAATATAGGCTGCGTTTTTGACATTTCCAGTCATCATCACATTGGCATAATGGACACCCTTAAGACTTCTAAAAGTCTCTACTTGGATGGAAGCTGTAAAGGCCAATAAGCCCATAGTAAAAAATGAATTGACAAAGGGCGTCAGAACGATTGTCAATACAATCAAGCATAAAATGATTAAACTGCTTCCAAAATGCCAAGGATAGCGGTGTTTCAAAAAATATTTTTTGGCTAAATAAGTAAAAAATTGCCCCAGTGTAAAGAATACAATTGGGACTAAAAAGTGAATTGTACTCTTGATGCTGCCCTGGGCTAAATGACTAGCTAACAAAACGACATTACCAGACTGGACACCTGCAAACCGGCCACCCTGGGTCAAATAAGAAAAGGCATTCAAATAGCCGCTGACAAAGGTCAGACAGGTAGCCACTCTTAGCCCCTCATACACACGATACTCTCTCATTCTCTCATCTTCCTTGTTTCACGTGAAACTATTTGTGATAGGGACTTCCCTGTTGGATCATAAAGGCCCTGTATATTTGTTCCATCAAAACCAACTTCATCAATTGATGGGGCAGCGTCAATTTTCCAAAACTCATCAACAAATTCGCCCTTTTTTTAACCGAATCTGCCAATCCAAGGCTGCCTCCAATTACAAAGGAAATTTCTGAAAATCCTTTTATTGTAATATCTTCTAATTTTTTGCTAAATTCTTCTGAAGGAAATTGATTGCCCTCAATGGCCAAAGCGATGACAAAGTCGCGCTCGTTGATTTTAGATAAAATCCGCTCCGCTTCCTTGGCCAATATTTGCTCGTTCTCAGCCTGACTAGCCTTGTCGGGTGTTTTTTCATCTGCTAATTCAAGCAGCTCCAATTTGGTAAACCGACTGAGCCGCTTGCTATACTCAGCAATGCCATCTTTTAAATATTTCTCTTTTAGTTTTCCAACTGTAATCACTTTTATTTTCATATTTCTATTGTAACATATCCACAAACTATCTAACAGATGAAATGGATAATAAGGCAAGGAAATAGGGAGTATATACACAGAAGAAAAAAGTTATCCACAGCTTGTGGATTGATTTTTGAAAATTTTAAGTTATAATTAAGAAAGGTAGTGTAATCTTTAGAAAATGGATTAAATCTGAAAGGGAAAAAGTCATGAAAAAGTATTTGAAATTTATCATTCTATTCGCCTTTGGGTTTCTAGGAGGAATCAGTGGCTATCTGGTTGCGTCCTCTTTCCAAAATCCCGCAGCTCCACAGCAAGCGGGGTCTGGTGAAACCACCATCAGCAAAGTTCAGTATCAAAATGAGAATTCAACAACCAAGGCTGTGGAAAAAGTACAGGATGCCGTAGTATCTGTCATCAATTACCAGCAGCCTACACCAAATAGCCTCAGCTCTATTTTTGGTACTATTGAAAGCTCCGATGAGCTGGCCGTGGCAGGAGAGGGATCTGGTGTTATATATAAAAAAGATGGCAAGGATGCCTACATTGTCACCAACAATCACGTTATTGCTAATGCTGAAAAAATTGACATTCTCTTAGCATCTGGTGAGAAAGTTAGTGGACAGCTAGTGGGAGCAGACACCTATTCAGATATAGCCGTTATCAAGATCGATGCTGAGAAAGCCCACTCTGTCGCTGAATTTGCCAATTCAGACAGCATTAAGGTCGGAGAAACAGCCATCGCTATCGGTAGTCCTTTAGGTAGTGTTTACGCCAATACCGTCACCCAGGGCATTATTTCCAGCCTTAGCCGGACTGTCACTTCTCAAACAGAGGACGGACAAACCATCTCCACCAATGCAATCCAAACAGATACAGCCATTAACCCAGGTAATTCTGGTGGCCCCCTCATCAATATTCAGGGTCAGGTTATCGGAATCAATTCAAGTAAGATAACTTCCAGTTCTCTGGCCAATAATGGTGGTGTCTCTATAGAAGGTATGGGATTTGCGATTCCTTCAAATGACGCTGTTTCTATTATCAATCAATTGGAAACAAATGGTAAGGTAGTTCGTCCAGCCTTGGGCGTTCACATGGTCGACTTGACCGATCTGTCAACCAGTCAATTAGAAAAAGCAGGTCTGGCAAATACAGATTTAACCTCAGGTGTAGTAGTTGTTTCAACCGAGTCAGGCCTACCAGCTGATGGCAAATTAAAAACCTACGATGTCATTACTGAGATCAATAGTAAGAAAATTGAGAGCAAGAGCGATTTACAGAGTGCCCTTTACAAACAAAAAATTAACGACACGATTACAGTCACCTATTACCGTCAAGGCAAAGAAGAGAAGGTTGACATAAAGTTGACACACTCTACGGACGCCCTTTCTTAATAGTTGGAACAAAAACCTTACTTTACAGCATTGTAAAGTAAGTTTTTTTTTGCTAGAATGTCACTGTATGGAAGAATTAAAAAAGATAGCGATTAAGGATATTCAAACAAATCCTTTTCAGCCACGAAAACATTTTGACCAAGAAAAATTATTGGAACTAGCCCAGTCTATCCGAGAAAATGGAATTATCCAACCGATTATCGTCCGAAAATCCTCTCTCATAGGCTATGAATTATTGGCTGGAGAACGACGTTTACGAGCCAGTCAATTAGCCGGTCTAAAAGAAATTCCAGCCCTTGTAAAGGAATTATCCGATGACCAGCTCATGTTGCAGGCTATTATCGAAAACCTCCAACGGTCGGACTTGAATCCCATTGAAGAAGCAGCATCTTATCAAAAATTGATTGAAAAGGGGCTGACCCACGATGAAATTGCTCAAATTATGGGCAAATCCCGCCCTTATATTTCCAATCTTCTGCGTTTGCTGAGCCTCAGTAACAGGACCATTACTGCCATTGAAACCGGAGAAATCAGCCAGGGGCATGCCCGTCTCTTAATCGGTCTTCCTGAATCGAAACAAGTCTACTGGATAGAGCGTATCCAACAGGAGCAATTAAGTGTTCGTTGGCTGGAAAATGCTTTGAAAAAGAAGAAAAAACAAGCCCCACCGAAAACAAATCTCTTTTTGAAGGAGCAAGAAACTGAATTACAGAAACTCCTAGGAACCATGGTCACGATTAGACAGCAGAAATCTGGTCAGGGGAAGATTAGCCTATCCTTTGATTCCAACGAAGAATTCGAAAGAATTATCAACACCTTAAAAAAATTGTGTGACTAATAAAAATAATCCCCCTACTTATAAACAGGAATAAATAGTGGAAAAAGCCGATTTTATCGTGATAAATTTACTTATTCAC
Organism: Streptococcus sp. A22; assembly: GCF_043674215.1. Lineage (NCBI taxonomy): Bacteria > Bacillati > Bacillota > Bacilli > Lactobacillales > Streptococcaceae > Streptococcus > Streptococcus sp. A22. Next base: position 17,398 of record NZ_JBIMJQ010000010.1, on the reverse strand, counting down.
ATCTTGTGGATAAGTGATATAAACAGTGTGGAAAAATATTTATTCTTGTGGAAAACTTTTTCCTTTTATGGTAAACTTAGAATAAGCACTTTTTAGGAAGGGAGGCTTCAAATGGACAAGGAACAAGAATTTTGGAATCGATTTATTGAACTAGCCCAGTCCAGTCTTTCCAATTCTGTCTACGAGCTACTGGTTGAAGAAGCGCGCCTGATTGAATTGCAGGATGGCGTTGCAACAATTTTTCTCGCTGGAACTAGCGACAGTATACTGGCCAGTAAGAAAAAATTGTGGAAACAAAATATTGAAGAACTGATACTGATTGCTGGTTTAGAAGTGTTGGGTGAGCAAATTTCCGTCACCTACCATACCTATCAATCTGTATCAGAACCAAAATCTGACAAGGCCTATAAAGCTGATAAGGTCGTTACAACACCAGCAGAAGCAGATACTCCAGCTCCGATAGGCAAGCCCAGCAAATCCAGTTTTCTTCCGATTCAATCAGGCATCCAGCCCCAATACACCTTTGATAACTTTGTCCAAGGTGGTAGTAATATGATGGCCAAATCTGCTGCTCTAGCTGTAGCTCATTCACCTGGACAGCTCTACAATCCTCTCTTTATCTGGGGAGGACCTGGTCTTGGGAAAACTCACTTGCTCAACGGAATTGGTAACCAAGTCCTGGGAGACAATCCACACGCGCGTGTTCAATATGTCACATCTGAATCCTTCCTTAACGAATTTGTCAACTATCTCACCAAAAAAGAACTGGACATGGAAGAATTTAAGGAGCACTATAGAAATCTTGACCTGTTGCTCATTGATGACATCCAGCTCTTAAAGGGGAAGGCTTCAACACAGGAAGAATTCTTCCACACCTTTGATGCTCTCTTGAGCCAAGGAAAACAGATTGTCCTAACCAGCGATCGAAATCCAGATAGCCTGGATAATTTGGAAGACCGCCTGGTATCCCGCTTTAGTTGGGGAGCTACCTGCCAGATTTACCCACCAGATATCGAAACGCGCGAGGCCATCCTCAGAACCAAGTGTGCCACCTATCCATTTGAATTTCCAAATGATACCCTGACCTATCTGGCAGGCCAAATCCAGTCCAATGTCAGAAATTTAGAAGGTATTCTCAAAGATATCAGCCTCCTGGCTGGAATGAGAAATTTGACCACTATCACCGTCGACATTGCAGCTGAGGCCATCCGAGGACGCAATCAGGCAGCACCAAAAAATTCTGTTATCCCAATTGAAACCATCCAGACTGAGGTCGGAAAATTCTACGGCGTTAGCCTCAAGGAAATAAAGGGAAGCAAGAGATTGCAAAATATTGTCCTAGCCCGTCAGGTAGCCATGTATCTAGCAAGGGAAATGACGGACAACTCCCTTCCAAAAATTGGCAAGGCCTTCGGTAATCGAGACCACACAACTGTCATGCATGCCTATAAAAAGATAAGGGACATGCTCAAGAATAACGAAAGCTTCCTGATTGAAATTACAAATATCAAAAACAAGATCATGTAATCCCATACTTGTGCGCAGTTTTCCACAAGTTGTAAACAAGCCTTTTTTCCTATTCTGATGCGCTTGCTTACACTTTTCCACAGAATACACAGGCTCTACTACTATTACTAACCCTTATTATATATAAATAAAGGAGAATCCATGATTCAATTTTCCATTAACAAAACTGTTTTCCTACAAGCATTAAATATTACCAAACGTGCTATCAGTACCAAGAATGCTATTCCTATTTTATCTACTGTTAAAATTGCTGTTAATACGGAAGGTATTAGCCTGATTGGTTCTAATGGTCAAATTTCTATCGAACACTTTATTTCTGTTCAAGATGAAAATGCTGGTCTTTTGATTAGCTCAACCGGAGCTATCCTTCTGGAAGCAGCTTTCTTTATCAACGTAGTTTCTAGCATGCCAGATTTAGTTCTTGATTTTAATGAAATCGAACAAAAGCAGATTGTCTTGACTAGTGGTAAATCTGAAATTACCCTCAAAGGAAAAGAAGCTGAGCAATACCCACGCTTGCAAGAAGTGCCAACTTCAAAACCTCTGGTATTGGAAACAAAAGTCCTTAAGCAAACCATCAACGAAACAGCCTTTGCGGCCTCAACTCAGGAAAGTCGTCCAATCCTAACTGGTGTGCACTTTGTGCTAACAGATAATAAACAGCTCAAAACAGTGGCGACCGACTCCCACCGTCTCAGCCAGCGTAAATTGGTCTTGGAGACTCCAGGAGATGATTTCAATGTGGTCATCCCAAGCCGCTCTCTCCGCGAATTTACGGCCGTATTTACCGATGAAATTGAAAAGGTAGAGGTTTTCTTCTCCAACAACCAAATCCTCTTCAGAAGCGAGTATATTAGTTTCTATACCCGTCTTTTGGAAGGGACCTATCCAGATACCGACCGTCTCATTCCAAAAGAATTTAAGACGACAGCTGTTTTTGATACCTCCCACCTCCGTCAGTCTATGGAGCGTGCTCGTCTCTTGTCCAATGCTACTCAGAATGGAACGGTGAAACTGGAAATTACCAAGAGTATTGTCTCAGCCCATGTCAATTCTCCAGAAGTAGGCCGCGTCAATGAAGAAATCGATACCTTGGACGTTTCAGGTGAGGATCTGGTGATCAGCTTCAACCCAACTTATCTGATTGAAGCCCTCAAAGCGACCAACAGTGAGCAGGTGAAGGTGAGCTTTATTTCCAACGTTCGTCCATTTACTCTGGTGCCAAACAGTGAGGATGACAATTTTATCCAATTGGTAACCCCTGTTCGTACCAACTAATAACAGTAAAAGCGGCCATTGAGCCGTTTTTATGTTATACTAAAATTACCTATGATTGTACACATTTTAGCAAATCCAAATGCTGGCAGTCATTCTGCAGAGAGTATAATAGACCAGCTTAAAAAAACTTATCCACAAGTAGACTTTAAGACCTATCTGACCCAGGGAAAGCATGATGAGAAAGTTCAGATTCAAAAGGTTTTAGAAGGCTATGGAGACGGGGATAGACTGCTCATTTTAGGTGGAGACGGTACGCTATCTAAAAGCCTGACGGATTGGCCAAGCCAACTACCTTTTGCTTATTATCCGACAGGTTCGGGCAATGATTTCGCCAAATCAATGAAAATCAGAGAGATAGATACTGTCCTAACTGCCCTCTTGACAGAAAAAACGCAGTCTATTTGTGTTTTGAAGACGTCCTTTGGGATTATTGTCAATAGTATGGATGCTGGTTTTGCTGCCCAGGTGATTGCACGCTCAGAATCCTCTAAGCTCAAAAACTGGCTTAAGCGCGTGAAAGTTGGCAAATTGACCTATCTGATAATGGCTATCAGAAGTCTTTTAGATGCGCAGTCCTTGACAGTGGACGCGGTCATTGATGGCCAGGAACAACAGTTGAAGAATCTCTTTTTCCTGTCTCTTGCCAACAATACCTACTTTGGCGGTGGTATCATGATTTGGCCGGAAGCCTCTGCTCATGAGCAGAAAATCGATCTGGTTTATATTGAAAACAGCCCAATTCATAGACGGGTGCTGGCCTTGCTCGATTTGGTCCTTAAGCGTCATAAGAAATCCAAATATATCAAACATCTCCAGTGCCAAACTATTTCTATCAAAACTAGTCAGCAAATCCTATTTCAAACGGATGGTGAGATGCTGGCGGGGACAGAGTTTGTATTGACTTGTCAAGAAAGAAAAATCTATCTATAAGGAGTTACCATGTATCAATTAGGAACATTCGTCGAAATGAAAAAGCCTCATGCCTGTGTCATCAAATCGACTGGCAAAAAAGCCAATAAGTGGGAAGTCATTCGTTTAGGTGCAGATATTAAAATCCGTTGCAGCAACTGTGACCATGTGGTTATGATGAGCCGGCATGATTTTGAGCGGAAAATGAAGAAAGTTCTTGAAAGCGAGTCCTAGTTGACAGTTTGCAACTGCTGGTTGCGACAAGTTCCTAAGAATTGCTAGGCAATCAATCCATGGATAATTATAATTTTGTCATCAGTTTTATCATGATAAATAATGTAGTCATATTTTCATTGTATTTTCATAAATAAAATTTTCTAATTTCGTTCCGTCATATCGCCTTTTTCCTCTACTTTCTGCTATAATAGTCATGATTGAATTTTTAATTGGAGAGTAAAAAAACATGGCTTTAACAGCAGGTATCGTCGGTTTGCCAAACGTTGGTAAATCAACCTTATTTAACGCAATTACCAAAGCAGGAGCAGAGGCTGCCAACTACCCTTTCGCGACCATTGATCCAAACGTGGGAATGGTAGAGGTGCCAGATGAGCGCTTGACCAAGTTGACAGAGTTGATTACACCAAAGAAAACCGTGCCGACCACCTTTGAATTTACAGACATTGCCGGTATCGTAAAAGGTGCCTCAAAAGGGGAAGGTTTGGGAAATAAATTCTTGGCCAATATCCGCGAGGTGGATGCCATTGTTCACGTGGTTCGTGCCTTTGACGATGAAAATGTCATGCGGGAGCAGGGGCGTGAAGATGCCTTCGTTGATCCGCTTGCTGATATTGATACGATTAACCTAGAATTGATTTTGGCTGACTTGGAGAGTATCAACAAACGCTATGCGCGTGTGGAGAAGATGGCTCGTACCCAGAAAGACAAGGATTCTGTGGCAGAATTTGCCGTTCTCGAAAAAATCAAGCCCGTCTTGGAAGATGGTAAATCAGCTCGTACAGTAGCTTTTACAGACGAAGAGCAAAAAATTGTCAAGCAGCTTTTCCTCTTGACCACCAAGCCAGTCCTTTATGTAGCTAACGTTGATGAGGACAAGGTCGCTGACCCAGACGGCATCGAGTATGTTCAACAAATCCGCGATTTCGCAGCGACAGAAAATGCAGAAGTGGTAGTCATTTCAGCGCGTGCCGAAGAAGAAATTTCGGAACTCGACGACGAGGACAAGGCAGAATTCTTGGAGGCAATCGGTTTGACTGAGTCTGGTGTTGACAAACTGACTCGTGCAGCTTATCATTTACTTGGTCTTGGTACTTACTTTACAGCAGGTGAAAAAGAAGTCCGTGCTTGGACCTTCAAGCGAGGTATCAAGGCGCCTCAAGCGGCCGGTATCATCCACTCAGACTTCGAAAAAGGATTTATCCGCGCCGTAACCATGTCCTATGATGATTTGATGCACTATGGCTCTGAGAAGGCTGTTAAAGAGGCTGGACGCCTTCGTGAAGAAGGTAAGGAGTACGTGGTCCAGGATGGGGACATCATGGAGTTCCGCTTTAATGTCTGATGCCTAATATTCGCTTATTCGTTGTTATCTCGTCTTGCCGTACTATCAGTACTGCCTGTGACTTTGATGACTAGACTAAGCAAATGTTTAGCAATCAAAAAACAACTATAAAAATAGTAGGTTGGAAAGACTTCCAACCCTTTTGGTGTTTAAGGAGAAAAAATGACACGATTGATAATAGGTCTAGGCAATCCCGGTGACCGCTATTTTGAAACCAAGCACAATGTCGGCTTTATGCTGATTGATAAGATTGCAGCGCGTGAAAATGTGGCTTTTACGCACGATAAGATTTTCCAAGCGGACCTTGCAACGACCTTTATTGACGGAGAGAAGATTTTTCTGGTCAAGCCGACGACCTTTATGAATGAATCGGGTAAGGCAGTGCATGCGCTGCTGACCTACTACGGACTGGATGAGACTGATATTCTGGTGGCCTATGATGATTTGGACATGGCTGTTGGAAAAATCCGTTTTCGTCAAAAAGGCTCTGCCGGTGGCCACAATGGTATTAAGTCTATCATCAAGTATCTAGGAACAGATCAATTTGACCGCATCAAGATTGGCATCGGTCGTCCCAAAGGCAAGATGAGTGTGGTTCATCATGTTTTATCTGGATTTGATACGGAGGACCGCATTGACATTGACCTAGCTCTTGAAAAACTTGACAAGGCTGTCAACTTCTATTTACAGGAAGATGACTTTGATACCATCATGAGAAAGTTTAACGGCTAATGAACATCCTGGATTTATTACACCAAAATAAGCAAATCAATCAGTGGCAGGCAGGACTGAATAAATCCACTCGCCAACTCATCCTAGGACTATCAGGAACCAGCAAGTCCTTGGTCATGGCAACTGCCTTTGATAGCTTGGCAGAAAAGATTTTAATTGTGACGGCGACCCAAAATGAGGCCGAGCGCTTGGCAACAGATTTGTCAGCTATTATTGGTAGCGACTCTGTTTACAACTTCTTTACAGATGACAGTCCTGTTGCCGAGTTTGTTTTTGCCTCCAAAGAGCGAACCCAGTCTCGAATTGATAGTTTGAATTTCCTACAAGACCAGACTTCATCAGGTATTCTGGTAGCTAGTATGGCTGCCTGCCGTGTTTTGCTACCTAGTCCTTCTGCCTATCAATCTGCTAGATTAGAACTTTCAGTTGGTCAGGAAATGGAAGTTGACACCCTTGTCAATTCACTTGTCAATACAGGTTATAAGAAGGTTTCTCGTGTCTTGACCCAGGGAGAATTTAGCCAGCGAGGAGACATCTTAGATATTTATGATATGCAGGCTGAGCATCCTTATCGTCTGGAGTTTTTCGGTGATGAAATAGACGGCATACGAACTTTTGACATCGATAGCCAGAAGTCTCTGGAAAATTGTGAACAGATTACCGTTTCACCAGCATCAGAAATGGTTGTGACAGAAGAGGACTACCAACGAGCTATTCCTATCATTCAGAAAACGATTGAGCGTTCCAATCAAGAAGAACAGATTTCCTATCTCAAGGAAGTCTTGGCAGACATGCAGTCTTCCTACCGTCATCCGGATCTCAGAAAATTCCTGTCCTTCTTATATGAGGATAGCTGGACTATTTTGGATTACCTTCCAAAAGGTTCACCTATTTTTCTAGATGATTTCCATAAAATTTCTGATAAACAGGCCCAGTTTGAGAAAGAAGTTGCGGATGTCTTGACACAGAATTTACAGAATGGTAAATCAGTGTCAAGTTTGAATTACTTCGCGTCAACCTATGCTGGTTTGAGAAAATACAAGCCAGCCACCTTCTTTTCTAGTTTCCAGAAAGGTCTGGGCAATGTTAAGTTTGACGGACTTTATCAATTTACTCAGTATCCCATGCAGGAATTTTTCCACCAAATTCCGCTTTTAAAAGATGAACTGGCTCGCTATGCCAAATCAAACAATACGGTCATTATCCAGGCTTCTTCTGAAACAAGTTTACAAGCTTTACAGAAATCTTTACAGGAATACGAGATTCATTTACCAGTCCATTCAGCATCACAATTAGTCGCTGGGCAGCAGCAAATCACCGTCGGTCAGCTGTCAGCTGGTTTTCACCTTATGGATGAAAAGCTGGTTGTCATCACTGAAAAGGAAATTTTTAATAAGAAAATCAAGCGCAAAATCCGCAGGACAAACATGTCCAATGCGGAGCGGATTAAGGATTATAGTGAGCTTTCAGTCGGAGATTATGTAGTCCACCATGTTCACGGAATCGGTCAGTATTTAGGGATTGAAACCATTGAAATATCGGGTGTTCATAGGGACTATGTTACTGTGCAATATCAGAATGCTGACCGCATTTCCATTCCAGTAGAGCAGATTGACCTCCTGTCAAAATACCTGGCATCAGACGGCAAGGCACCTAAGGTCAATAAGCTAAACGACGGTCGTTTCCAAAAGACCAAGCAGAAGGTGCAAAAGCAGGTTGAAGACATTGCGGATGATTTGATTAAGCTCTATGCAGAGCGCAGTCAGCTCAAAGGTTTTGCCTTTTCACCTGATGATGCCAGTCAAGAAGAGTTTGACAACTACTTTACACATGTGGAAACCGATGATCAACTTCGCTCGATTGACGAAATCAAAAAGGATATGCAGAAGGATTCGCCCATGGATCGGCTCTTGGTCGGGGATGTTGGATTTGGTAAGACAGAAGTAGCCATGCGGGCAGCCTTTAAGGCGGTCAATGATGGCAAACAGGTTGCAATTTTAGTGCCGACAACGGTCCTAGCCCAGCAACATTTTGCAAATTTCCAAGAGCGCTTTGCTGAGTTTCCTGTTAATGTTGACGTGATGAGCCGATTCAAGACCAAGGCAGAGCAGGAGAAAACGCTGGAGAAGCTCAAAAAAGGCCAGGTGGATATTATCATTGGTACGCATCGCCTACTCTCCAAAGATGTGGTATTTTCCGATTTAGGTTTACTGGTCATTGACGAGGAGCAACGCTTTGGTGTCAAGCACAAGGAACGCCTTAAAGAGCTGAAAAAGAAAATTGATGTCCTGACCTTGACCGCAACTCCTATACCTCGGACCCTGCAAATGTCCATGCTTGGAATTCGTGATTTGTCTGTTATTGAAACACCACCAACTAATCGCTATCCTGTCCAAACCTATGTCATGGAAACCAATCCAACAGTCATTCGCGATGCCATTATCCGTGAATTAGACCGTGACGGACAGGTTTACTATCTTTACAATAAAGTTGACACCATTGAGCAAAAAGTTTCAGAGCTGAAAGAGTTGGTTCCAGAGGCCAGCATCGGTTATGTTCACGGACAAATGTCTGAAATTCAACTGGAAAATACCCTCTATGCCTTTGTGGAAGGGGAGTACGATGTTCTCGTTACGACTACCATTATTGAAACAGGGGTTGATATTCCAAATGCCAATACCCTCTTTATTGAAAATGCCGACCATATGGGACTGTCAACCCTCTATCAACTTCGTGGTCGTGTCGGCCGTTCCAATCGTATCGCCTATGCCTATCTCATGTATCGGCCTGACAAGTCCTTAACAGAAGTGGCTGAAAAACGCCTAGAAGCCATCAAAGGCTTTACAGAACTGGGGTCTGGCTTCAAGATTGCTATGCAGGACCTGTCCATCCGCGGTGCGGGAAATATTCTCGGTGCAGCCCAGTCTGGCTTTATTGACTCAGTCGGCTATGAAATGTACTCTCAGCTTTTGGAACAGGCCATTCTTGAAAGGCAAGGTAAAGCTGGCCAGCGTCAGAAGAGTAATACGGAAATTAATTTGCAGATTGATGCCTATTTGCCGAGTGAATACATTTCAGACCAGCGTCAAAAAATCGAGATTTACAAGCGGATCAAGAACATTGACAGCCGTGTAAACTATCAAGAATTGCAGGAAGAGTTGGTCGATCGCTTCGGAGACTATCCGGATGTTGTAGCTTATTTGCTAGAAATTGGTCTCCTCAAATCTTATCTGGACCAGGTTTTCTGCCATAGTGTCCTTAGAAAGAAACAGCAGATTACAATTTCCTTTGAGCCCATGGCTGGTCAAATTTTCCTGACCCAGGATTATTTCCAGGCCCTATCGGTGACCAATCTCAAGGTCCAAATTGCAGAGAATCGGGGCCGTTTAGAAGTAATTTTTACCCTTCAAAAACAGAAGGATTATGAAATCTTGGAGGAATTGATCCAATTCGCAGAAAAATTGGCCCAAATTAAGTTAAGTAAAGGTTGATTGTGCCGAACTGTTTAATTCATTGAATGCATCAATTCTCATTTTCTTCGCAGGAGTAGTCATTTCAGCACTCATATTTTGGTGAGAGAGTTTCCAAACTCTCTTTTTACATTTTGGTAACAAAGTTATCCTATTCTACCAAAAACTTTAAAAAATGATATAATATTTAGTTGAGGTAATTCAAATGAGACTAGATAAATATTTAAAAGTATCCCGTATTATCAAGCGCCGGACAGTTGCAAAAGAAGTGGCAGACAAGGGCCGTATCAAAATCAACGGAATTTTGGCAAAGTCTTCAACGGATGTCAAAATCAATGATCAAATCGAAATCCAATTTGGAAACAAACTCTTGACAGTCAAGGTCTTGGAAATGAAAGACTCGACCAAGAAAGAAGACGCTCTGAAAATGTACGAAATCGTTAGCGAAAAAAGGATAGAAGCAGATGAAAAAATCTAAGGTTCTCCAAATCAGCAATCGTTTTATTGATGCTGAGAAGGAAAGATTTCACCGCAAAGAGCTAGAAAAACAGCAAAAAAACCGTTTTTTAGCGACGGTCATTGTCTTGGTGATTTTTCTCTTTATGTTGCCAACCTATAATCTAGTGGCTACTCATCAGAAATTGAAGCAAAATGAAGCCAAACTAGTTGAATTGGAAAATCAGTACAAAGACCTTTCTCGTGAGAAGGAACTTCGTGACGCCCTAGTCAAAAAATTGCAGGATGAAGAATATGCTGCAAAATATGTCCGTGCCAAGTATCAGTTTTCAAAAGATGGCGAGTTTATCTACAATATTCCAGGATTGTTGCCCAAATGACAGAAGATTTATTAAAAAATGTTGAGTTATTTTTGTCCTATTCCGATGACAAATTAGAAGAACTCACTGAAAAAAATCAACAGCTAAAAGTGTCCGTTGATCCACAACAAGAAATTTCCAAATAGAAAGAATGGAGAATGAAGGAAAAATTAGTCATACTCCTCTTGCCAATTTTATTTTCTGCAACCATTGTGGACAGCACAGAAGTCCCCTTTGAAATCACGCAAGAAGAGTACGTAACTTTCAATCAAAAAGAATACCAACCCATCTTTCATAGCCTACCTAGCAACCCGATTTCCCTGACAGAACTCCATGTGTTTAAGGATATGGACCTGACCCACTATAGTCACAAGATAGGGCCTGATTCCAGTTTGGAACTAGCAGGTTTAGAGGTAAATAACCACCACCAGCAGGTTTTCACACTATCGGATGGCACCTATGTTTTGGCTAGTCAAGACCAAGTAGCAGATGACAGGATTTTAAACCAGGTAGGTCTTGAGCAGACCTATTGGACCAAGGAAAATACTCGAATTTCAACCAGTCCTGTTTTTACAAAGCAGGATGAAAAAGAAAGTACTCTTCCTCCTTATCAGCCTGTTCAGGTTGACACACTCGTGGAGACACCGAGAGGTCAGTTTGTTCAGATTGTCGGCAAGGGCTGGGCTCTACTTGACCACTTGTCAACCCAAGATAATAGGATGGAAGGAGTTCAAAAACTCCTAGACACAAAATACAACAAAGACAACTACTCTATATATGTCAAGCAAGTGTCAAGTCAGTTAGAAGCAGGTATCAATCAGGATAAGATTCTATATGCAGCCAGTGTTTCTAAGCTTCCTACACTCTATTATGCCCAAAAACAAATTGATTTAGGGCGTTTTAAATTGACAGATAAGGTCAAGTATGTAAAGGAGACAGAGAACTTTGATGGAGCCTATGACCCTGCAGGCAGTGGATCCATCAGCAAGCGAGTTGACAATAAAGAATACCAAGTTGACGACCTGCTCAACCGTATCGCCAAAGAGTCTGACAATGTCGCAAGCAATATTGTCGGCTACTACCTGGCTGACAAGTTTAATCAGCAGTTTTACGATGACATCACCTCCATCACTGGTCAAAAATGGGACATGGTTACACGTGAAACATCTCCAAAAGTAGCTGGACTAATGATGGAAGCTATTTACCATCAAGGTGGGTTCGTACTTGATAGTCTCAAGGAAACCAGATTCGATGACCAGCGCATTCCCAAGGACATTCCGGTTCCGGTGGCCCATAAGATAGGTGACGCCTATGATTTCAGGCACGACGTTGCTCTTGTCTACACAGACTCACCCTTCATCTTGTCCATCTTCACGGACAAGGCAAGCTACGACGACATTTCACAAATTGCCAAGGATATTTACGAGATTTTGAAGTAATGAAAGAAAGATTTATAAAAGTGACACGCCAAGGTCACTTTTTTGATAAACACAGAAAAGTTTTGGTGGCTGTATCCGGTGGACTGGATTCCCTGACACTTTTGCAACTCCTATACGACAGCAGGGAGAAGCTAGATATCGAACTAGGCATAGCACATATCAACCACCAGCAACGACCAGAATCCCAGGAAGAGGAGAGCTATATCAAAGAATTAGCGACTCAACTACGACTTCCTGTTTATATTTCACATTTTCAAGGAGCTTTCTCGGAAAATGCTGCGCGGAAATGGCGCTATGACTTTTTCAAACAAGTCATGGACCAGAAAGGCTATACTGCTCTGGTCACGGGGCATCATGCGGACGACCAGGCTGAGACAGTTTTCATGCGGATTCTCCGTGGCAATCGACTGCGTCACATCTCAGCCATTCAGCCAGTCCAAGACTTCGGACCTGGCCAGCTGATTCGTCCCTTGCTGACCTTTCAAAAATCTGATTTTCCAGCAACAGTTCATTTTGAAGATTCTAGCAATACCAGTCCAGCTTATTTACGAAACCGTATCCGAAATACCTATTTGCCACAATTGAGACAGGAAAATCCTCAGCTGGATAAGAATCTCCTCCAGTTAGCATCCGAAAGCCAACAGTTGGTCCAAGCCCTGCGTGATTTGACCAAAGATGTAGAAATCACCAACCTCCAGCATTTTCAGCAGCAAACACAGGCTGTACAAAGTTTTCTTCTGGAAGAATATTTAGGACAATTTCCAGACCTTCAATTGACAGCTGCTCAGTTTGACCAAGTTCTCCATATTTTACGATCCAAGGCCAATTATCGTCACAGCCTAAAAAACGGCTACCAATTAGAAAAAGATTATCATCAGTTTTGCATCAGCAAAATCCAACCTCAGACGGATGAAGTGCTAGCTCCCCTTGTGATAGAATCAGACGGTATCTTCACTTATGGGGACTACCTATTTTCCCTCAATCAACCACTGGAAGATGCCCAACAAATCCTTTATCTGCAACCAGATAGCCCCATTACCTTACGCAGCAGACAGGCAGGAGACAGCATTTTAATAAATGGTGTTCAGAAGAAACTCCGTCGCTGGTTTATTGACCAAAAAATTCCTCAGCAAGTACGACAAGAAGCCATAGTTGTCCAACAGGCTGAAAAAATTTATGGAATTGCCAATCTGCTTATCACTGATTTGAGTAAATCTGCAAAAAATGGTATAATGAAAGCTATCTTATATATCAAACAGAAAGAGTAAAACATTATGTTGGATAATGATATTAAAAAAGTTCTCGTTTCAGAAGAAGAAATCATTGCGAAAAGCAAAGAGTTAGGTCAAATCTTGGCCCAGGATTATGCAGACAAAAATCCTCTTCTTGTGGGTATTTTGAAAGGATCTATTCCTTTCATGGCTGAATTGATGAAGCATATCGATGCCCACGTAGAGACAGACTACATGGTCGTTTCTAGCTACCACGGTGGTACAGAAAGCAGTGGTACCGTAAAAATCATCAAAGATTTGGACAATAGCGTCGCTGGTCGTCACATTATCTTTGTAGAGGACATTATTGATACTGGCCGTACCCTGAAAGAACTCAAGGAGCTTTTTGCCTTCCGTCAAGCAGCTTCTATCAAAATTGCGACTCTTTTGGATAAACCAGAAGGCCGTGTTGTTGAAATTGAGCCAGACTATACCTGCTTCACTATTCCAAATGAGTTTGTAGTCGGTTTTGGTCTAGATTACAACGAAAATTACCGTAATCTTCCTTATGTTGGAGTACTGAAAGAGGAAGTTTATACAAAATAGAAAAGGTTTCCTACTATTATTATGAACAATCAACCAAATAAAGGATTTATAAAAAATCCTTTTCTCATTATTCTTGTCATTGCGACTCTTTTGACAGCCTTCCAATTTTTTAACGCTGGCAAACAAGTAACAGTGCAAGAAATTCCCTATTCTCAAGTCATTACCGAGCTTAAAAATGATAATGTATCAGAACTAACCTACCAGCCTGATTCAAGCGTTATCGAAATTACAGGTAAGTACAAAAAGGAACAAACAGCCAAAGACGAGCTAGCCTCTTCTATTAAATTGTTCCAAGTTTCAGAGACAATCAAGTACAAAAACTTCAAATCCCTGATTTTACCTTCCGAGACAAATCTATCAGAACTTCAAACCCTGGCCAATGAAAAAGGGATTAAAGTTACGATAAAGCCTGAAAGCTCCAATAGTCTCTGGTTTAGCATTATCCTCAACTTCCTTCCCTTGATTATTTTCGGTGGATTCTTCTTCATGATGATGAATCAAGGAGGCGGAGGTGCCCGAGGCGCTATGAACTTCGGTCGTAACAAGGCCAGAGCCTTTGAAAAGAACAATGTCAAGGTCCGCTTCTCAGACGTAGCAGGTGCGGAAGAAGAAAAGCAAGAGTTGGTCGAAGTTGTTGAGTTTCTGAAAGATCCAAAACGCTTTACCAAACTCGGTGCCCGTATTCCAGCAGGTGTCCTCTTGGAAGGCCCTCCAGGGACTGGTAAAACCCTTCTTGCCAAGGCAGTGGCCGGCGAAGCAGGTGTCCCATTCTTCTCGATTTCTGGTTCAGACTTTGTTGAAATGTTTGTCGGTGTCGGTGCCAGCCGTGTTCGTTCCCTCTTTGAAGACGCTAAAAAAGCAGCTCCAGCCATCATTTTCATCGACGAGATTGATGCTGTCGGTCGCCAACGTGGTGTCGGCATGGGCGGTGGTAACGATGAGCGTGAGCAGACCCTCAACCAACTCCTGATTGAAATGGATGGTTTTGAAGGAAATGAAGGCATTATCGTTATTGCAGCTACAAACCGTAGTGATGTTTTAGACCCAGCTCTTCTTCGTCCAGGTCGTTTTGACCGCAAGGTCTTGGTTGGTCGTCCAGATGTCAAGGGCCGCGAAGCTATTCTCAAGGTGCACGCCAAGAATAAACCGCTGGCTGATGATGTTGATTTGAAATTGGTTGCCCAACAAACACCAGGTTTCGTCGGAGCCGATTTGGAAAATGTCCTCAACGAAGCTGCTCTTGTTGCAGCTCGACGCAATAAAACCGTTATCGACGCTTCGGATATTGACGAGGCGGAAGACCGGGTTATCGCCGGACCTTCTAAGAAAGACCGTCAGATTTCAGCTAAAGAGCGTGAAATCGTTGCCTACCATGAGGCAGGTCATACAATTGTCGGCCTTGTCCTATCAAATGCACGTGAAGTTCACAAGGTTACTATTGTCCCTCGCGGTCGCGCTGGTGGTTATATGATTGCCCTTCCTAAAGAAGATCAAATGCTTCTATCTAAGGAAGACATGAAAGAGCAATTGGCAGGACTCATGGGTGGTCGTGTGGCTGAGGAAATTATCTTCAATACACAGACGACTGGTGCATCCAATGACTTTGAACAAGCAACGCAAATGGCGCGTGCTATGGTTGCTGAATATGGTATGAGTGAAAAAATGGGACCAATGCAGTACGAAGGTAGCCATGCTATGTTCGGTGCCCAAACTACTCAAAAATACATTTCTGAACAAACTGCTTACGAACTGGACACAGAAGTACGTAATCTCCTGACAGAAGCCCATAACAAAGCAGCTGAAATCATCCAGGACAACCGTGAAAAACACCAGTTGATTGCAGAAGCCCTACTCAAATATGAAACATTGGACAGCGTTCAAATCAAATCGCTCTATGAAAAAGGCCAAATGCCTGAAAAAACAGAGCACGATGAAGAAGATGTCCACCCCCTCTCATACGATGAAATCAAAGAAAAAATGA
The DNA here is from genome assembly GCF_043674215.1 of Streptococcus sp. A22. Taxonomy (NCBI): domain Bacteria; kingdom Bacillati; phylum Bacillota; class Bacilli; order Lactobacillales; family Streptococcaceae; genus Streptococcus; species Streptococcus sp. A22. The sequence goes on along the minus strand of NZ_JBIMJQ010000010.1, from coordinate 1,851 downwards.
AATAATTCAAGAGAGAAATCGCAAGGTTTCTCTTTTTTTCTCCTTATAAATACGAATAAATAAGATAGAGGACCATGTCCCACATTATCAACCTTGAACTTTTTAATAAAAACTGCTAAAATATAAGTAGAAAATAGTTTGGAATGTTCAAGGAATTCTATACTTAAGGAGAAAACCTATGCGACATACCAGACTCAAACCCACCTACGACACCGTAGCAAAAAAAATCTTCCAAAATAAGGAAGTTACCAAGCACTTTATAGCAGATATATTAGACCTACCTGTCAAATCCGTCGAATTACTAGACGGTCACCAGATTCGCCTACCACAGGACGGACTGCCGAGAGGATTTTATACCGTCACAGATATCTTGGTTGAGCTGGATGACGGCACGCAAGTCATCATTGAAATCCAGATTGTCAAGCAACGGTCCTTTGTGAATCGGCTATGGACCTATATTTGTAGCCAGGTGCATGATAATTTTGAAAATATCCGCAAGGAATTTCAGGAGACACATTTGATCCATGAACGGCTTTATCCGGTCTACGGTATCGCCCTTTTGGAGAAAAATTATTTCCCAGACGATAAGGCCTTTCATATCTTCTCCATTCGAGAAGAAACCACTAATCAAGAACTAACCATCAAGCTAAAGGATAGTCCCAAGGACCACAGCTTGCTCAAAATGGCTTTTCTAGAGTTGGACAAATACCAGCCCGAAACTTTCGATAAAAACCAGCTTAAGAAATGGTTTGAATTTTTTGGGAACCGAGAATTTACAGCTCCTCTAGATAAAATCATCCACCAAGCCGAGCATGCCCTGGACTTCGCCAGCTGGAGTAAGGAGGAACAAGCCATGTTCAATGACGAATTAGACATTCTAGAAGTTAATTATAGTAGAATCTACTGGGCAAGAGAAGAAGGTCGCGAAGAAGGTCGCGAAGAAGGTCGCGAAGAAGGTCGCGAAGAAGGTCGTGAAGAAGGTCGCGAAGAAGGTCGTGAAGAAGGTCGAGAAGAAGGTCAACTTCAAGCCAGCTACTCGATAGCACGCAATTTATTGTCAGCCAACCTATCCCCAGAGCTCATTGCCAAAAGTACGGGTCTTTCCCTGTCCCAAATTCACGAGCTCCAAGGCGAGCTACTAACCAATAGTTGAGGAACAAGCCATGTTCAATGACGAACTAGATATTCTAGAAGTTAATTATAGTAGAATCTACTGGGCAAGAGAAGAAGGTAGAGAAGAAGGTAGAGAAGAAGGCAGAGAAGAAGGTCAACTTCAAGCCAGCTACTCGATAGCACGCAATTTATTGTCAGCCAATCTATCCCCAGAGCTCATTGCCCAAAGTACAGGTCTTTCCCTGTCCCAAATTCATGATCTCCAAGGCGAGCTACTAACCAATAGTTGAGGAACAAGCTATGTTCAATGACGAATTAGACATTCTAGAAGTTAATTATAGTAGAATCTACTGGGCAAGAGAAGAAGGCATAGAGGAAGGTCAACTTCAAGCCAGCTACTCAATAGCGCGCAACATGCTTACTAAGCACATGTCGGACGAGGATATAGCAGAATTGACAGCACTCCCCCTCACAACCATCGCCCAGCTCCGCAGTCAATTAGAAACCGGAGCTTAATCAAGAACAACTATAAAGCCAAAAGATAATTTAAGATAAGATAATAGTCTTTCTTTTTAGTAAGGTAAATCACTCAATATAGTTGTCATAGTTACACCCTATCCATCCATCTATCCATCAATATCAAATAATCACAAATAATTTTCGGCAAATTTCAATTCCGAGTTAGCCACCTATAAGAAATTCTCTCGGTGACTTGTAGCCCAAACATTTTTTGGGATA